>CADBNP010000001.1 GCA_902796095.1 uncultured Aeromonadales bacterium
TATTTTTCAAGATTTGAAGGCATCTGCCACAGGAAGTGAATAATTTTAACTGCTTTTCTGCTTCAGGCATTCTGCCGGTTATTCAGCTTCCATCCTGGAAATTTCCGCTTCCTCTGTGCAATATGGAGGCAGCGGATTTCCGTCTGTTTATCCTTCATCAAATCTCATTCATAATAACAGAGCGGGAAGGATCTTCTGTATGTGAACCGTAATTCCATTGAAATTAAATATGGCAGAAATAGGTAGACTGATTGAGAGTTTCGTAACTTCAGTTTTTTCGACGTTGCTGTTAAGTTCAGAAACTGTGGAGACAGAGGAATTATGAGGGTTGAAGTGCATACAAAGAAGGCAGCCCGTCAGCTGCCTTAAATGGATAGTTAGTATTTATGATTCGAGATGCCCAGTGTTAAAGTGTTAAACTTCGTTCAGTTTTAATACATGGTGTCGGAGTTGTCGTTACCTACACCCTGAGCATTATTTTTGCTTACCGGATCTGTACCTACGTCACCGTCGTTAAGAGGACCAGGTTTTGCAACCAGATAGCCCTGTACAGCATCTATATACATACTTTCAAGAAGCTGTTTCTGCGAGTATTCCTCAACTCCCTCTGCTATAACCGTACATCCGAGTCTGTGGGATACCTCAACAATAGTTCTGACGAAAATCTGTGAGGTATGATCTCTTTCCAGTGTATCAACAAGGGAAGGATCCAGTTTGATATAGTCCGGCTTAAGTTCACGGTACAGACGGAAGGATCCGAGACCGTTTCCGAATTTGCAGATACATGATTTAACATTAACTCTTCTCAGCATATCGAACAGTCTGATGGATGCCGCCACATTGCATTCAAGAATATTTTCAGAGATTTCAAACACGATGTTGCTGCAGATATCACTGTGTTTCAGCATCTGGCGCTCCAGCCAGATAACAAAAGTTGTGCTGAGCAGGGCGTTGATTGAAAGGTTGATACCCCATCTCTGGTTTGTGAGATTGTTTTTATTGTATCTGAGGAGAATTGATTCGATTACGGTCTGTTCCAGTTTGGACAGCATGTCATGACGCTGTGCCATGGCGAAAACAGTCTCGGTAGGGTAGGACTGACCCTCCTCGTTTACAAAGCGGGTAAAGATTTCATTGTAGCAGCGGGCGTTGAAGCTCAGGCTGATAATAGGCTGCTGCTGGAGAACAATTGATCTTCTGTCGATAATGTTCTGGATGATTCCTGCCCAGTGAGATTCTCCCTGGAGGAAGTCGTCGTCTGCGTCGCTCTTTATGAAACCGCTGTTGACGGAACTTGTCTGTGCCTCTGACAGTGCTCTGTCAGCTCTTGCGAGCACAATTTCTTCAGTCTGACCTGGTTTGATAAGAGTAACGCCTGTATAGGCAGTGCTTTCGATGTCTTTTTCAATGGTGTACTGATCAAATGCTGATTTAAGTTCCTTTACCAGCTGCGCCGCAATAGTGTCATTGGCATTCGGCACGATAATCGAAAAGTCGCTTCCTGAAAGACGGTAGACCTCCGGTTTTTTCTTAGAGCCGACCGTAATGGTGGATGAGAACTTCTTAACCACATCCGAAACAATTTTTGCCACGTCCTGAAGATACTGGTCTCCGCGGGCGAAACCTCTTGTCTGGTTGATGCTGGTGAGTTCCGTCGCTCTGACAATGGCAAGCAGGGAAATGGATGCGTCCTCGGTATTGCTGAGAATGCTTGAGAGATCGAATCTGAATTTCTTGCGGTTTGAGATGCCCGTGAGGGAATCCTGATCCACCAGAACCTTAAGATGATCATTCTCCTTTTTGAGATCGGTGATTTCAGATGTCATCTGAGTGAATACATCCTGCATATCCTTTTTAAGTGCAGGATCTTCAATATCATCGAACTTCTTCTCTGCCACGGCATTGCGTACAGCGTCATTGGCAGTTCTCAGACTCTTGTTTCCAATGATGCCTACAATGTATGTACTGGAGAAAATTGTCAGAAACAGAAGTACAAACATTCCGTAGGTGAAGGTTGTGTAGCAGGACGGATCGATGTTGAATGCCGCCTGATAGTTGGTGCCTTCTATTATGTATGTACTTTTACTGGATGACGGAAGCAGACTGCCTACAATATCCTGACCGTCGGCACCTTCAGTAAGAGACAGCTGATTGCCGTCGGATATCGTCAGATAACTGAGATTGTTTTTGGTGGCTATGGATTTGACAATAGCCTGAGTCGGAGTCTGAAGCTGAGAAAACTCATATGCAAGATTTTTGACGACTGCTGCGTTCTTTTGATCCAGCTGAATGTTTGTAACAAGCAGCATAAGTACGGAAGCAATCAACAGAAAAATAAACGATACAATACCTGCCCAGACTCTGGGAGCCAATTTTGAAGTCATATTTTCATCCTGATATTTTGTATGTACACCGCATTTTGTACGGTATCACTGACACAACAATGCGATACTATTTTACTACAATATGTGCTGATTTTTTTTGATCATTTCATTTTTTCTTGAAAAAATTGTACAGACTTTGTACTTTTTGTGTAATTTAGAAATCTGTCACAAAATTTTGACTGATATTTTGGGTCGCTCGGATTTGGTGTCTGGTGCGTGCTGTGGAAGATAATTCGCGTGTCAGGGGGAGCACGCACGGTGTAAAAATCTTAGGACAGCTGGATTAGCAGTCTGCAGAGGTTACGAAAACACCTGGAATGAACAGTGATGGCAAATTCCCTGAACTGCCGGGTACCTGTTGAGCATCGAACCGTGCAGCATTCTGATTTGAGTCTATACCCGCTTTATTCTTTCTCTGAGTATTTCGCTGTCAAAAAATAAAAAACGAAAAACAGGAATGCAAACGAGTATCTGATTAACAAATGTGATAAAAGGTCAGAAGATTGAAACTGTACAGGAAAGATAAAGAAAAGGCATGAAAAGGTGGCTCCTCCTGCGGGACTCGAACCTGCGACACACGGATTAACAGTCCGTTGTTCTAACCGACTGAACTAAGGAGGAACAACTGCAAAGTGATTGTTGGCTCCTCCTGCGGGACTCGAACCTGCGACACACGGATTAACAGTCCGTTGTTCTAACCGACTGAACTAAGGAGGAATCAAACAACGAGTGCTATATTACTGATTTGCCCCGGAGGTGTCAACATTATTTTTGATTTATATCACTAAGTGATTATTAGTTGGTCTAAACGGTTCGAAACCGTAAACTGACACTGACAGATATGAACCGTTTCTATGGAGTCTGAGTTCAGTGAAATTTTAAGTTATATGATCGTGCCGTAAAATCTCGTCCCATAGGGCGAGGATATAAGGCACGAAATTAAGTACAAACTATCTTGTTGGCAGAGATAACACTTCGGCTTTCTCAATGACGGCATATCAGACCATGACATATACGTAGAGCCTGTGAAGTGAAACTCTCTACAGTTCAGCAGTTTGAGCCACCGTGAGCAGTCTGCAGCTTGCTGTGTGAGCTGGAAGGAATCCACAGCTTTAGCCAGAGAACAATCTCATTGCTGACGTTTTCTTTATTCAGCTGATATAAGTTCATTGTTACATAAGAAGTATGAAAGCATAGTATACCATGTCATACTGTTATCAGTGCGTTTGGTGATCCCTGCTGCAAAACTTAAGAAACTTTGTTTATCTTCCAAATTGTCAACATAATTTGTGAAAATTTTTATGTTGACAAAAAAGTTATCAACAGTCCGGAGTACAAGTTTCAGTCAGTTGGATCGCCGGTGTAAAAGAAACAATTTGACTTTTTATAACTTGTTGATTTTTAAAGCAAAAAAATAAATGTTTTTTTGGTATTGACTTTTGTTCAGAGTATCGGATTTACTAGCTTCCTGAGCGTCATTTTTAAAGTTATTGACATATTTATTAACAGTTTCTGTTATTTGTTTTTAGAAAATCAGACGTGGCAAAGAGAAACAGAAAAAGATAA
>CADBNP010000002.1 GCA_902796095.1 uncultured Aeromonadales bacterium
AAAACCCGGTTCCTGAAGAATTTTCAGAAGAGCCTGATAGTACCCGATATAGACCCGGTCTGTTTTGCCGTTCTCGATCTTTTTCTGGGAATAGTCCTCCTTCTTTACATACTCTTCCCAGATTTCCTGCAAAGCAGGAGTAAAGAAGGACTCTTTCGCAAAGCTGAAAATCGCTGAAAAATCACCGCAGAGACGGTATTCCGAGCCGTTATTGATATGCTTCTGCTGCAGAAAATGGTTCTCCAGCCCCGACTGGGTATCATCCCTCACCGTAGTGTCAAAGGCGACAACCAGGCGGTATTTATGATCGGCAATATTTCTGAAATAACCTCGGCACCAGTTAAGCGGCTCCTGAGAAAAATGCCCCGCGCTGTCGGTGCTCAGATAATACGGCAGAGGAATCCAGCGGCTCTCAAATGCCTTAAGGACATCCTCCAGGTCAACCTTTTCAAAAACGGTATTTGCGGGGTATCTCTCACCAGTTACCAGATCCTCGTATTCTGTTTTACCGCCGGTATTCGGTTTCTTTGAGAGATTTATCGACTCATGAGAGCCCTTATCATTCACTTTGCCAAATGAATTCTGATCTGATCCGAAGGATTCTTCCTGAATTGCATCACCCCTGAACTCATGAGATCTGACCTTCTCGCAAAGATGCATATCGCCTTTGCTGAAACAGAATACTTCATAAAGCTCACGGGTATCCCTGTCAGACAAGTCGATATCAAAATCCAGAAACTGCACCCCTGTATCCTGAAACAGATTTACCTTGTCGGTTGCTGATAATTTTCTTTCAATTTCCGGGATCATTGCTATTCCTTATCATTTATTCATTTTCAAATACGGATTCAGCAAATACAAATTGTCTTCTTTGCCGGATCTGGCTTTCGATTCTGAAAAACTGTTAATCTGACAAAAAGGAGCCTCTTTGTCATAGCAGGTTATCTTTTGAGGCATATAATCCAGATCAAACCTGCCGCAATCTCGTCCGATAAGAACCTTCTGAACTTCATATTCATCGGCTTTCAGAGCTTCGTTTCTGGTCAAATACCCTCTTGAATTACATGAAATCCGCTTATCCCTGCTCGTTAAATTAAAATCCACTCCGGTCTTGCCATCTATGGTTTTACCTCTGGTAACCGCCCGCCATTCAAATATATCTATCCCTTTATTCGACGACGATACTTGCGGATTTTCAGGAACAGGGGTATTAGTACCAGATGATTCTTCTGGCTTGGCATCCGGAACTGAAACCGGAACCGCCCCCATGATGTCAGATCCGCTGGCAGTATCTCCTGAAGCTGCGTCCTGAGCGCTGTTTTCTGAGGATCCTGTGCTGCTGTCTCTGCCTTCTCTTGCATCTCTGCTTCGCCGCTCTTCATCAAATTCCCGCACTCTGGAAAGATCGGAGGAAGAATAATCAGCGCTTTCTGCCTCGGTATATTCTTTAGAAATATCCGAATCCGCAGCATTGCTTTGCGTGCTGTTATCCGTCAGGGAACTTACCGGAGGCTTCAGAGCTGCTTCCGGACTTAACTCCGAAGCCGGAGTTCCGATTACTTCACCGCCGGCATTCTCATTAGTTGTGGCAGTCACCGGCATCTCTTTTCCGGAAGAATCCGAAACCTGAACATTGTCTCGAGTGCCTTCATCAGTCAGAGAACTAACCGGGGGATTCAAAGATGCTGCCGGACTTAACTCCGAAGCCGGCGTTACGATCACCTCACCGCTGGCATTCTCATTGGTGACAGGCACTGACGTCTCATTTCCGGAGGGTGCAATTCCCTGCTGATGTTCCGGCCCGGGATTTTTTATTTCTCCAATAACGGACGCTGGCTGATTTCCATCAGAGTTCACCAGTACAGGCGATGAATCACCGCCCTTTTCCACCACAACGGTTTCCGGTTTTTGAGACGATATGAAAATCTGCGCGGGATCCGTCTTCCACACATACAAACAGAGCAGCCAATAAATAAGGGCAATAATCAGCAGCAGCGCCAGCAGAATCAGTAATGCGATGAGGCACCCTTTCCACCAGGGAGTCTCTTTTTCGGATACTATAACTGTCTGGGAATTATCTTCCGATGTCCCCCGGTACTCCGA
>CADBNP010000003.1 GCA_902796095.1 uncultured Aeromonadales bacterium
AGACGCGCGGTGTAAAACCAGAAACAAAAAGGGGCGACTTCAATAAAGACGGAGCCCCAGGAAGGAAGTCGGGAGTTCAGGTTGGCGCTAAGCGTAACCTGTACAAAAAAGATGGCACTCTCAGAAGAAACCTGGTTCAAACCAAGGAAATGAAACAGTAGCCTAATCGTCTGTGAGACGGTTCTCATCAGTTTAAAACGTTCTGTAGTATCCTGCGAATTAGTGGGTAAATTTGGGATTTTTAAAAACAAAGAGCGTCGGGAGAGGTGTTTCTCAAACAGAGATCTCCGACATAATCGCTGTATCTCTCCCGTATGTGAATCGCATCACCAAGGGTCGAGAGCAAATCGTGAATAAGACATTTATCAAAATTATTGATCAACTCGGCTGTGACGTAGAACTGACTTACAAGAAGAAAGAGGGATAAATGTATGACTGACAAGAGGAAAAGTCTGGCGACTGCCGCGGTTATTGGCTGCATCGTCATCGCATTGATCCTGGTTCTTGGAACGATCTGGATGGGAAAAAGTGCAAAAGAAGGTACAGAAACCGCAGTACACTCTGTCAGTACACTTTATCTTGATGAACTTTCGGGCCGCAGAGTTCAGGTAGTCGAGAACAATCTCCAGAAAAACATCGAAGTGATCCGGGTCGCTGTTTCCCTTATGACGGAAGAAGATTTGAGCGATGCGGTGCATTTGCAGGCATATCAGGCCAGAATGAAGAGGCTTTTCCGGCTGGAAAAGTTTGCTTTTGTGGATCGAAACGGAACGATCTATACATCCCTGGGGACGCAGACTAATATAAATGACTATGATTTTGACTACGCTGCACTCGCACAGCCGGAGATATTCGTGCTTAATCCGGAATCCAAAGATAAGAAAGCTGTCATTGCAGTCCCGATCGAACCGCTAACATTTAACGGAGAGAAATTGATCGTCTGCTTCATGGAAATCAGCATGGACGAACTGCTGTCAGGTGTTTCCGTGAAAGCGCAGAACACAGGAACGACGTTCTGCAACATCTATACCAGGGACGGCTTTGCGCTGAGCAACATGGTGCTGGGCGGTCTGGCAGCAGAGGATAACCTTCTGGAGGCTCTGAAACGTGCCGTATTTGATGAAGGATATTCCTATGAGCAGGTTGTTGCCGACTTTGCGGAAGGTAATGACCGGGAGGTTACTTTTACCTATGACGGCATCCGAGAAACCATAAGTTATGATTCAATTTCAGGAACTGACTGGATGCTGACCTATCTGATCCGGGAGAGCGTCATCAGTGACAAGATCAGCTCGGTTTCTGAGGGTATTGTCAAGAGAAACGCCATACAGTCTGTATTGACGATAACGGTTCTGCTGGTGCTGTTTGGCTTCGTTTTTGCTCAAAGCCGGAAGAACGCCAGACTGATGCTGGATTCGGAAACTGCGCAGGCAGAGATCCGTGGAAAGCAGGAGGAACTTGAACAGCGTATTGCTCTGCAGGAAAAACTCGAAGAACAAAGTCAGGCGCTAAGTGATGCACTGGCAGCTGCGGAGGATGCAAACAGAGCTAAAACCGCTTTTCTCTCCAACATGAGCCATGAGATACGGACCCCGATGAACGCTATCATCGGACTGGATAATATTGCTCTGAACGACCAAACCATATCCGACACTACCCGTGATTATCTGGAAAAAATCGGTGCGTCTGCCGAACATCTGCTTCATCTGATCGACGACATTCTGGATATGAGTCGTATCGAATCGGGCCGAATGACCTTCAAGAACGAGGAGTTCTCCTTCTCGGAACTGTTGAAAGCTGTCAATACCATGTTCAGCAGCCAGTGTAACGACAAGGGCCTGGATTACACATGCCATATCCATGGTGAAGTGGATGATTATTACATCGGCGACAACATGAAACTGCGCCAGGTGCTGATCAACATACTGGGTAACGCTGTGAAGTTTACACCGGAGGGCGGAAAGGTCAGTCTCATTGTCAAACGCATGGCACAGCTAAACGGATTGACCACCCTCTGTTTCCGGATCGCGGATACCGGCATCGGTATGAGTAAAGAGTACCTGCCTCGTATTTTCGATACCTTCAGTCAGGAGGATTCTTCCACTACGAACAAATACGGTTCCTCCGGATTGGGTATGGCCATAACGAAAAACATCGTGGAAATGATGAATGGCGAGATTGAAGTAGAAAGTGAAAAAGGCAAGGGCACTGTCTTTACGGTTATGGTAACACTGATGGACTCCGAGCGGAAGAATGCAGAGGGGGATGTGACTGTAATCCATCCTGGCGAAATGACCGTGCTGATTGTCGATGATGATCCCATTGCATGTGAGCATGCAAAGCTGGTGCTGGAAAAGGCCGGCATTTCTGCTGAGATCGCAGGTTCCGGTCTGGAAGCAGTTGAGATGGTCAGTCTGCACCAGACAAGAATGGAACCCTACAATCTGATCCTGGTCGACTGGAAGATGCCGGAGATGGACGGCGTGGAGACGACACGGCGCATCCGTGAAATTGTCGGTAACGAATCCGCTATCATCATCCTGACAGCCTACCGCTGGGATGATGTTCTGGAGGAAGCAGTACAGGCTGGCGTGGACAGCTTTATCGCCAAGCCGGTGTTTGCAACGGCTGTCATGGAAGAATTTGAATCAGCCATGATGCGCAAGGGCATAAAAGCAAAGAAAGATGCAAAAAAAGCGGACTTGACGGGCCGACGAGTGCTGCTTGCAGAAGACGTACAGGTCAACGCGGAGATTATGATAATGCTGCTGCAGATGCGGCAGATGGAAGCGGATCTTGCGGTGAACGGTAAAATTGCTGTTGAAAAGTTCTCAGAGCATGAGCAGGGCTACTACGATGCTATTCTTATGGATATGCGGATGCCTGAGATGGACGGGCTGGAGGCAACACAGGCTATCCGTGCCATGGACAGGCCGGATGCAAAGAGCATTCCTATCATCGCTTTGACTGCCAATGCTTTTGACGAAGATGTGCAGCGCAGTATGCAGGCGGGGTTGAATGCGCATCTGTCAAAACCTGTTCAGCCTGATACGCTGTACGAAACGCTGGAAAATCTTATACCCGCAAAATGACATAGAAACGTTATAGCGTGGAGTAGCACGCAGTCGAGGAAGATGGTCACATATTATTGTGGAAAATAAAAACGTTTGCGGATGTGGAAGCGGGTTTTCCGTGCTCCATTTTTTTCAGGCAAACAATGGCATTCGGCAGACGCTCCGGTTTTGCTTATGAATATCAGCAGAAGATCTCGGCATATACAGGATGACAATATGAGTATGTCAAAGGATGCTGACCAGAGTTTTTGAAAGACTGAAAGCCGTGGAGATTGATGTACCTGGAGCTGTCTCCTATACGGAGAAATGCGCCGGGCAGATGTTTTTCCCTACGCTTCATGGGATCATGTGTGTGTGTTTGTAGCTTCGGGCAGTGACGAGATCACGCCCGGTAATGTCTCCTTGCTGCATGTTTGTGAAAGCCGTACTGTAACCAGGTTTACGGAGTTTGAAAAACTGGCTTAAGGATATGTATATGGAAACTACTTCTATTTCGATGCCCGACTTGGACATTAACTTAAAATTGGATTATATCCAGGGTGAACTGCCCGATGTTGTAATCAGTACAGCCGCCGGCGAACAGAATTTTAAAGACTTACCGCGGAGGACTGTTGAACACCGGATGTAATGTTCTATTCTCCGGGCTTTATGTCAGACTGGTTCAGAACTGTAATCCTGTAGCCGGTGATATTCCGGGATTCATCTGCGGTTAGTTCAAATCTGTAGCCGCGGGCAAAATCGCCTCCCGTCCAGTTCTGCATGTAGCAGAAATCAAAACTGACCAGACCTGATTTGAGAACCTCCGATGTGTAGGTTCCGATGCTTGGAGCCCCGACAAGTTCGGGATCATCATATACTGATCTGTACTGAGGATCTGCCGGTTTCAGCAGCTCCTGACTGTAATTTTTATAGTGCCAGTCAAATCCGGTGGTTGGATTGGTTCTTACGGTGATTTGCAGAGTGTTGCTCTGGCATTTAACGGCAAGATTCTGTATCACATTTTCCTGCTGACAGTTTCCCTGGTACTGAACAGGAACGGCATCATCACTGAATGCATCGGCAGCAGATATCAGCAGTGGAAGGATTGCAATGTATCTTATATTCATAATTTTTTCCCGGTTTCCTAGAAGCTGTTGCAATTTTAGATTTGCACACCTGCATCATTCTCTCACAAATTTTGAATTGTTTTTTGAGCAGCAAATCATGTATTGGCAGATATTTTTTCGGATCCTGAATGCTTATGAATTACAATTGCCTAAGCAGTTCCCTGTGTCTGTTCTGTTCGTCAGCGCGGAGCCGAAAAATCAGAATTTGCGGCAGGTTTCAGTTTCCCCTGAATCATGCCGGGATGATGAGATGCGCCACCTGTTTTTTGCGTGGCTTTTCATTTTGGATTTTCTGTTACTGTTTACCGGACATGCCGTCGCTTCATTCCATGGGAAAAAATTGCAGTATTGACTGCGGGTGCTGAGTGTGGAATCTGAACTTCAGGGATGACAACTGAGTCAGAAGTTCAAATGCCGGTATCAGATAACATGTTCTTCCAATCTGAGTGCCTTTGTACATCGCAGACACGGACAAACGGCAACGGTGATTTTTATATCTGTCGAATAAGGGAAAATTATGGTGGATCCCATCAATACAACGATCTGTAATTCAGCATTGAAAGCACTGCTTAAAACTGGCTGCGGAGTCGCATCTGCCTTAGCTGCGGCTTTTCTTTGTTGCGGTACTGCATTCTGTGCATCTGAAACAGACGCTGACATGAAAAGTAATCCGGTTCTTAATTCACCTGAAGACATATCCGGTGAACTGATAAAAGCGATCCTGGCAAACAGTATCCAGTCTCTGACCATCAATTACGAGTTTACTGCATGCAGGGATGAAGCGGAAAACGGAGAGAATAGTGACAGTACCGGAACAGTTCGTCAGGATCCAAATCCATTCAGAAGAGCTAACAGCATCAGTCCTGTAAAAAGCATAAATTTTGAGATCAGACTTTCTCCGGATGTGCATTCCCTGGCCTGCGCCTTCGACGGTTTTGAACATCTTGAATACGTCAATATCAGGGATACATCCCATATAAGCAATATGCGGGCCATGTTCAGATCGGCAAAAAAATTCAATCAGCCAATCGGTGACTGGAATACTTCCGGTGTGAGCGACATGACAGAAATGTTCAAAAATGCAGAATCTTTCAATCAGCCGATTGGCGGATGGAATACCTCAGGTGTTGCAAGCATGAAGGGAATGTTTTTTATGGCCAGATCTTTCAATCAACCTCTGGAGAACTGGAACACATCAGAGGTTACAGATATGAGCTCCATGTTTATGCATGCGGAAGCCTTCAATCAGCCAATTGAAAAATGGGACACGTCAAAGGTGAAAAACATGGATTCGATGTTCTGGGGTGCCGAGTCCTTTAATCAGCCGGTCGGCGGCTGGAATACGTCAAATGTAACCAGCATGTTCGGCATGTTCTGCGGAGCACGTTCGTTTAATCAGCCAGTCGGCGGATGGGATACGTCTGGGGTCAGATCCATGAGCCAGATGTTTGCCTATGCCAGGAGTTTCAATCAGCCGCTGGAAAACTGGGATACGTCAAAGGTTGAGGATATGGTTGAAATGTTCAGAAATGCAAGATCCTTCAACCAGCCGATCGGCAGGTGGAACACCGGGGCGGTTACCAGCAGGAAGGACATGTTTGAAGGTGCCTCATCCTTTACCTTTTCCGAACCTTAAGGAAATTCAAAAATTGACAGAGCAGACCGAACCGGCGGAGTGTTTCCTTATATGCCGCTTCCCGGCGGAAGTTCCGACAACAGGGGATAACTGCAGCATTTCCCTGGTTTGACCGATTTTCTTTCGATTGTCCGGCACTCTGCCGATCAGCTGCCGGACATACCGCTGCAGATCACTCAGGACTCCGGCGACTGAAGTTCTTCATTTTTGTCATCACGACTGCGTGCGACTTTTACCGCAGTTGATTTCATGCTGTTATTATTTTGCAGGAAAGTCCTGTCTTTTCAGTTATTTCTGCACATACTGCATCTCTGATCTCCGGCGCTACTCCTGATACCTTCAGCTGTATTTCCCGGTTTCCCGGCATATAGGATGGATTTTTTTTCAGAACTAAGCCTGACTGTTCTGCTGCCTGTGCGGCAATTGCCAGCACCTGATTCTGAAGCACTGCGTTGTTTATCACAAGACGCCATCCCATATTCTCTGCGAGAGCCTGGAGCTGCGCGTCGTGACGTCTGGCAATTTCCGGAGAAATGAATGTCAGCTCAATATATCTTCCCTGGCTGTCATTTTTAACTCCTTGCTTCTGCAGTGGTATTTTTTCCTTTGTGCAGTAGCTTCTTACATAGGAAAGCGCCGCATTTTGTTCGGTAAGTCTTTCCTTTGAAGGAGTCTTGAACTGTGCGGACACAGACATTGCACTGTCTGTCGTCACGGTTTGTGAATTATCCGCCAGCAGAGTCAGTGTCCACCCGGTCTCGGATTTAAACTGTTCTTTTACTGCAGCGTCATTCTGATCCGGTCCGGATACGGTCACCTGGTAATTCTTTTCCATCTCAAAGTAGCTGATTTTAACAATACGATCTTCAAGAAGTGTATGCAGAAGCTGCTGGACAGAGCCGTGGTTTGTGGCAGGGTGTATGGAGACTGTCCATTTTGTTTCATCGGTGAAGTTCTCTGCCGCCTTCATAAATGCATCCCGGTTTACTGCGTCAGGAAAAAGAAATCGCAGAACAACCTTTTTCTCATCAGGATAAAAGCCTGCTTTTTTGTAATCCAGGAATGAAAAGTGTTTCGAGGACAATGCCTGAATCTCCTGAATGGTCATTTCCTTAGGTGTTCTGGCAGCTGTCATCTCTTCATCAGTGGAAGGATGAAACAGGAAGAAATTCATATCATGAGATGAAAAATACTCGCTGCCGAGCAGAAGTTTCTGCCAGGAGTTTATTTCTGCTGAATCAGAAGCGGGTTTTCCATACCAGATTTCCATCAGATGAAGTGCTATCCACTGCCGCTCCGGATAATGATCAATCACAAACTGACGCAGCCTTGCCATTCCGGCCTTGTCTGGAAAATCTGTTTCATCGAGTGTAAACGGCCAGGTGCGGTGATGCTGCCGGCGAGGGGTTTTGTAGGAAATCGTCATGATTTCCCCGCATCGCGGCACATGAACTTCTCTGAGATATTCGCCTGTAACCATTTTGGCGAGAGCAGGCAGGGCAGTGGCATCTCCGTGTACCAGAAAGACATCCCTGGGACTGAGTCTGGTCAGAAGACTCAGTATCTCCTCCTGATCTCCGTGGGCGGAGAGTCCGACCTTGCATACCTTTGCTCTGACCGGAAGACTTTTACCGGCCAGTGTGAATGTTACTTCATCGTCACCCGGTTCGGCTGCCTGGCTTCTTTCAGATGATTCCGCCAGCTGCATGAGAGCCCGGCCCGGTGCCTCCTCATCCTGATATCCGGTGAGGATGATCAGTCCGTCTTCTCTTGAAATGATTTTTTCTGCATAGAGGACACTCGGACCTCCGCTGAGCATTCCGGAACTGGCAACAAAAACTGCGGGACCCGCCTTTTCCACCAGTTCACCGCGATCTGCAGAAGGTAAAACCGCACGGACGTTATCAGAATAGAACGGATCGAATCCCTTCATAATTGATTTTGCGAGTTTGTTTTTCAGACAGGTCGGGTGCAGATGATATATCCGGCAGATGTCTCTCACCATTCCGTCAACATAGACGGGAACCTGTGGTATCAGTCCGCGGTTCATGCCTGTGCGTAACAGAAGAATGACCTCCTGCGAACGGCCGAGAGCAAAGCTGGGGATTAATACCTTTTTACCTGCCGTAACAGCCTCGCCTACCAGCTGGATCAGTCTGTTCTCCTCCACCTGCCGGTTGGAGTGCAGTCGATCTCCGTAGGTGGATTCCACGATGCAGATGTCAGGGCGAAGCTTCGGAATGTGAATGCCTTCAATGGACTGCTGCGAAAATGAAGCAAAGTCGCCGGAATAGAAAATTGTACCCTCCGGCGTCTTCAGGTAAATGCAGGCGGCTCCGGCAATATGTCCGGCCGGATAGAAAACTGCTGTGATATCCGGCAGTATTTCCCTCTCCACCTGTTCATGCAGAGGCACAATGCGTTCCATCATTGCAGAAACCTCGGCTTCACCGTACAGCGGAATCTCCTCTTCACGAAGAGACATGATCTTCAGAGAATCCTGCAGAAGAACCCGGGTGAGATCCATTGTCATGGGGGTCATATATATCGGAGCCTGAGGAAAAGCCCGGGATATGACTGGCAGAGAACCGATGTGATCCATATGGGCATGGCTGATCAGAATGACATCAGTGCCTCCCATCTCCTGGATCATGCGAAAATCCGGCAGCGGATCCTTGCTCCCGCCCTGGCGGATCCCGGAATCCATGAGAATGCCGCGATCTCCGATCCTGAGATAAATACAGCTTCCTCCGACTTCCTGTGCACCGCCCGCAAATCCCAGCTTCATCTGTTCTCCTCCTGTTGTCTGCTTTATTCAGAGTGCCTGTGTGCTGTTCTTCTGAACATATTTCCTCTGTTGCATGCGTTAAAGCAGCAGTTTCATCAAGCCTTTTTTGTTTGCCTGTTTTCAATTCTCAGATAGTATCCCGTCATGCTTTCTTTAAGTTCTGTTCTTACTGTTCCCTGGTTAAGCAGCTGTGATTCAGCTGACCGCAGGTGTCAGATTCCGGAGGGATGCCGGTTATTCAGAAGAATTTACAGGTGATTCTGTGCCGCTTCGAACAAAGTTATAATAATAAACTCGGCCGGTTTTGAAAAGATCGGGTTTAATCCTGAATCTGCGTCTGACTGCCTGCAGCAGTTTTTCTATGGATAAGTGTTTGAAAAGTCGGCATATTTTATTAAAAATGTGATAAATATCCTGTTTTTGACAGGGGCAGCACTTTTCTTCAGTCGAGTCTGTGTAAATATGGTTGACGTTTACCGGAAACAGTGGAGTATTGATCTATGTCTGACAATAACAATCCCCTTCGCATTTTTTGCAGAAACTGCGGTTCTCCTGCAGGATTTAACATCCTTAAACAGTCCTATGCCTGTCCACACTGCGGTGAGACATCGGGAATAGAGGATGTTCGCAAATCTGTTTATGAGTGGAGATCGCTTCAGAAAGACAGTACTGCGGAAAAAATCTCAGATCAGAAACTGATGATATGCTCCTGCAGCACCTGCGGAGCTGAAATAGTTTTCGGTGAGGGTGAGGCTTCCGAAATATGCGATTTCTGCGGAAGCAAACTGATCAGACGCGAATTCAATGATCCTGAACGGCTGCCGGAGCTGATTATTCCTTTTTTTATTACCCCTGACGAGGCTGCGGAGAGAATGAAAAAATGGGCCAGGGAACATTCGTCAACTGCAGAAGGGAAGCATCTTCTGTCAAATATGAACAGGCTCCGCGGATATTATCTTCCATATTATGTTGTGAGAGGTCCTGTCAGGGCGGAAATTTCCCGTGACGGAACCTTCCGCAGATATCAGTGTGCCGGTTACATCGACGGAGTTGCAGTCAGTGCCTCGAAACAGATGGACAACCTTGTTTTAAACTGTGCCGAACCTTTTAACTGGTCTGAGGCCAGACCCTTTG
Source organism: uncultured Aeromonadales bacterium (assembly GCA_902796095.1). Classification (GTDB taxonomy): domain Bacteria; phylum Pseudomonadota; class Gammaproteobacteria; order Enterobacterales; family Succinivibrionaceae; genus UBA2804. The sequence goes on from CADBNP010000003.1 coordinate 9,739, forward strand.
AATACGGCTATATAGCGGGGCATAGGGTCAAGCTCTGCGATATTTCCGATGCGAATGCGGATGAACGCATACGGTCGGAGGTGCGGGATGACTTCAGACCGGAGGTGGAAAGGGTCATGCAGACAGGCGGCGTTAATCTGAGCATGTCCACCGGTGACATGAATGTTATGCCGGCTCTGATGCCGATGTATGTGGTGAAAACAAAGAAGCTTACAGCTGTCATGAACGGTCAGACCGGCCGGATAGCTGTATCTGCCGGAAGATCCAGGAAATCATATCCGTGGCTGGTGGAGCCGGCTGTTTATACGGGTGTTCTTACGCTGGTCTTCGGCTACTTTTATGACTTTGATCCGGAGGCTCTTTTTCTCGGATTCTGCGTGTTCGGTGCCATAATTTTTGCTGTAATGACTCAGGGCAAGCAGGCCATAAAGACAGACGTGATCCTGAAAACTGATGCCAGGGGAGTTGAACGCAATGACGGAAAACTTGAGTCCGGCCGCGATATTCTTAAAAATCCATATGACAATACTCCGGTTTTTTATGAGAAGGACGAAAGCGGGCAGGAAATTCCGGTTAAAATCCGGTTCTACGGCTTTGCAAGATGGTTTATGTTTGTTTTTAACAGCCTTGTCACCATCTTTCTTCCCGTTTTCCCTGCGGCTCTGTTCCGCCTTGCCAGCATGGGTGAAAATGAACGTTTCATGGATTATTTTCACCTGTCCTATGGCGCGGCGTGGTATGTGCTGGCTGCCATGATTGTGCTTGTTTATTACGTCAAGGGCGTCAGAGTGGACATGTATGAACATCCGATCATTCATGCCATGCTTCCTGACGGCAGACTCAGTCTTATGGGAAAGGCCGCTGACCGCCGGGTCGGCATTCTGTATATGTTCGGTATAGGAAAGAAAGACAGTGAGGGAAGAACAGTGACTCCGTTCAGACTTCTTTCATCAATGGGAGGGCAGGGCTGTTTTCTTGCCGGTGGTCTTCTTTTTCTGCTGCTTGGCAGTGCACTGGCCATAGGCATTGACACAGGCACGGATCAGATGCAAAACTGATACAGAATTTTTCCGCTCTCCTGCCGGAACAGGAATTATTCCTGACGGAGGAAACTTCTGTATGCATGATGACTGGTGATACCGGGCATGACCTGAGACGGGAAGTCCCCGGATTTGTATCAGATTCAGTCTGAATGGCATAGTCCGGATATTTTTATTTTCAAGTTGCGAGGGATCTCGCATTCAAAATCCTTACAAACATTATATTATGCAGGCAGAAGGTAAAATTGTATAAGTTTTGCCGATGTGTTTGTTTTCATTGTAACCTGCTGATTTTTAGGTTGTTTTGTTTTGCCGTAACGGTTTTGCAGCGGAGGTGACATGGTTATTGATAAGGTTAAAAACGGAACGGATCTGGTGATCCGTCTGTCCGGTCGAATTGACAGTATTACTGCTCCAAATTTTGATGTTGAATTGAAGAGTTCTATTATCGGAATTGAAACTCTGACCCTTGATATGGAGAAACTGGATTATATGTCGTCAGCATGTCTCCGTGTCCTTCTGTCAGTTCAGAAGATTATGAACGGCAGGGGAGGAATGAAGGTGATCCATGTAAATGATGTAATCAGAGAGATATTTGATATTACCGGCTTTTCCGGAATTCTTACCATAGAATAGCTGTTTTTCCAATGAAAACCACCGATTCGACTGAACGAAGAGAGAAAAACGGGGAGGAGTCCGTTCATTCGGTATCCAATATCGTTTTCCGTTCTACAATACTGGGATCCGTCATTCAGGGTGCGGTAGCTCTGCTGATAGGTCTTGGCATGTATACCATAGCCCTCGGCAACCAGTATATCACGCTCTCCTATAATCTTGCCCGCAGTGCGTCGGTAGCTCTTACCGAGTACACCGATGAACTGCAGCCCATAGTTGAAACTGTTGTGCAGAGATATCACGCTCTTCCTGAAGAGGTGAGGGAAAAGACCTTTACCAAGGAGTACCGGGACAATTTTCTTGATATTTACGCCGATGATGACTACTACAAAGTCAGGCAGATCATGCATCGCTTCCTGAACAACAGTGATCTTTTCGGAGTGTACATCGGCTACTATGACGAGAAAACCAAGGCTCTGGTTTATATTGTGGATCCGGATGACAACGAGGATACAACAACGTTTCCGGGCGACTGGGAGCCGGTCAAGGACAATGAACTGTCCGAGTTTATCAACTGGGATTACGACTCAAAAACCTACAGCATTGATAACACTGAAAAGTGGGGGTGGATCTGTACCAGCGGCTATCCGATCCACAATGCCCATGGCAAAATAATAGGTTTTGTTCTTGCCGATGTTTCTCTTAATGAACTGTACAGCGGCATAAAATCCTTTGTTGTTCAGTTTTCTCTTGCGGTTCTTCTGATTATGGTGCTGCAGGCGGTGGCTGTCGTTTATTACTTCCGCTGGAGAATAGTCAATCCTATAAATGCAATAGCCGGCGCCGCATCACGCTACGCGAGGGACAAGAGAGAGGGCAATGATGTGCCGGATCATTTCTCCCATCTTAATTTCAAATCAGGTTCGGAGCTTAATCATCTGTGCTGTGTCATGTCAAGAATGGAAAAGTACATTTCCGAGTATGAAAAAAATCTTACTGACATGACGGCTGAGAAGGAGAGAATAGAGACGGAACTCTCCCTGGCAACCCGAATCCAGGCTGACATGCTGCCGAGTGAATATCCGGCCTTCCCTGATCGTGATGATTTTGATATTTATGCCTCAATGATTCCGGCAAAAGAGGTGGGAGGGGATTTTTACGATTATTTCCTTCTGGACAGTTCTCATCTGGTGATGATGGTTGCCGATGTATCCGGCAAGGGTGTACCCGCCGCTCTGTTCATGATGATGTCCAAGCTGCTGCTCAGAAATGCGGCAATGGAGGGCATGAGTCCGGCCAGCGCTCTGACCGAGGTCAATGAGATCATTTGCCGCAATAACAAGGAGGAGATGTTTGTAACAGTATGGCTTGGAATCCTTGATCTGGTCACCGGTGTTCTGACTGCCGCCAATGCCGGACACGAGTTTCCTATTCTCCGTAATTCCGGTGGCAAGTATACGGCGGTTAAGGACAAGCATGATTTTGTCATAGGCGGCATGCCCGGGATCAAGTATCGTCAGTATGAAATACAGCTGGAGCCGGGTTCCCGCATATTCCTGTACACCGACGGAGTCGCCGAGGCCACCTCGACAGATTTCGCGCTTTTCGGAATAGATGAAATTCTTGAGGTGCTCAATGCAGATCCTGACATTGCACCGAAGCAGGTCTGCGAGGCTGTTTATGCAGGCGTTGAAAAGTTTGTAAAGGGGGCGCCACAGTTTGATGACATCACCATGATGAGCGTTCACTACATCAAGAGGTATGAACTTAAGGAACAGGATGTGCCAAGCCGTACGATTAACGTCAGATCAACAATTGATCAGATTGAGCCGGTAACCTCCATGGCGCTGGATTTTCTTGATGCCCAGGAGTGTCCGAAGCGCATCAAACACCAGATCTGCGTAGTTATTGACGAGGTTTTCAGCAACATCGTCAACTATGCCTACGGATCCGGAGTCGGAGATGTGGAGGTCAGTATTAAAGCCAGTCAGAACAGATCCTCGATTGATTTGATCTTTATCGATTCCGGAGTAAAATTCAATCCGCTGCAGTCCGAAGATCCGGATATAACCGCTGAGGCTGAGGAAAGAGAGGCTGGCGGACTTGGCATAATGATGGTTAAAAAGCTCATGGACGGTGTTTCCTATGAGTACAGGGACAGTAAGAATATTCTGACATTGAGAAAGTTTCTTTAGAAATTTCTTCAGTCCCGGGGGTTGTTTTGTTCTTTGTGTGATATCATGCTTTACGTTGCGAACTGAAGTCTGTATGAGAGTTTTCTGATCAGTTTTGCGGTGTGAAAAGAATTGTAGTTTGGAAGTAGAGTAATGGATGACCAGTCAAAAGAAATGAAAAAGGATGTTAATGTAATCGGCGGTTTCAGTTCGGGACTCCTTGTTTCATGTGTCAAAATCATGACCATGCTTCTCGTTTCCGCTCTTATTTCCTATTTTTTGCTGGACGGCTACGGAACCCTTGCCGTGTCTGTCGGGTTTTCCGTCCTGTCCTCTCTTTTCCTTGTCCCTATGTTTATTTCCTACGAGAAGAAGGTGACAGCCCAGGGACAGAGGATAGTCACGCTTCAGCATCATATGATCAGAACAATAGCAGATGTCATAGAAGAGAGGGATGCAAGCACAGGAGGACACATTGCCCGGACGGCTGATCTTGTGGAGATGCTGCTGGTCGGCATGTCTAAAATGCCCAAGTATTCATTCCTGACTCCTGCCAACATAGAAAAAATCAAGAATGCGGCACCTCTTCATGATGTCGGCAAGATCAAAATTCCTGACAATGTGCTTAACAAGCCGGGCAAGCTTACGGTGGTTGAGTACGAAGTTATGAAGAAGCATTCCGAGTTCGGTGCGGATCTGATTATGCGCAGCATCAAGAATGTGGAGGATAAGAAGTACTTTTCCATAGCCTACAACATTGCCCTCTTTCATCATGAGAGATATGACGGCAAGGGATATCCGACAGGAATATCCGGTGATCAGATCCCGCTTGAAGCCAGAGTCATGGCTCTTGCCGATGTGTATGATGCACTTGTTTCGCCTCGTGTTTACAAGGAGCCTTTCTCCAAATCCAAGGCTATTGAAATCATCAGAGAGGGAAAAGGTACCCAGTTTGATCCTGAACTGACTGAAATTTTCATCAACTGCATTTCGAATCGTGCCGATATGTAGGATCCTATGTTTCTTCGGCATCGCAGCTGGTTGCATCTGTTGTTGAAAATGTAACTGTTGTCGTTAATGTAATTATTACCGGTAACAGTAGGTGCTTCTGGTGCTCATCTGTTTCCGACCGGACTCCGGTTTCTGTCAGATTTGTCCAGTTCTCGTATGTTCAGCTGTGCATATAATCACGGATCCCGTTTAAATAACGTTCAGGCAGTCTTCCTGCCGCTTTCTCTCTTCATGTTCAGATTAAAACGGATCGGAGTCCGCTGATTTATGCTTCGGTGTGTCGCGGACAAACATTCCCAGTCCGTAGTGCGAACCGTAGCCAAGAAGAAGAGGACCGTAAATTTCCTGTGAAAAAACTATTTCCACATGAAATTTTACGTACTGTTTCGGCTTTCGCATTCCTCTGTAGAGGTTAATGTCGCAGTCATCCATTTTTGTTATGGTGATCTGCTCCACCTTTTCCTCTATTCCGAAGTCTTTCAGTTCCTTCAGGATCTGTCCCTCCAGGGTATTGTGCCCTCCGGCTTTGACATATCTCGGCGGCACGAATGGTGTCAGCGTGTGCCAGATCCTGGCTCTGCCGATGGATTGAATAAGCCTGCCGAAATAAGTGATGTTTTCCTCAAAACATGTGGTGTCCAGCGGAAGCAGATAAAAATTGCCGAAATGACTTCTGATGGTGAATTTCCTTTTGAGAAAATATCTGATCCTCTCCGAGAACATCTTTCTGTGCCAGATTATGAATCCGCAGATTGCGCTATTCTCCGCCAGTACAGGGAATATGTGGATATGGCTGTTGTTCTGCTCACACTGATTTTCCGCGGGCGAGTAACCTGTTAGGGTTTTAACGAAGTCATCGTTAATGTTATCCTTATTTTTAAACAGAGATTTGGACAGAGATTTGTGTATGAGATCTGTAAAGTATGTTACGAAGTGCAGAGGAAGTTCGAAATCCGCCGAGATCCTGTATTTTATACTTTCGCCTCTCATCTCTGACTGTTCGTCATTTTTGCCGTAGTAGCTGTATTCATCAAGAGTCGTAATGTAATCGGTAATGTTTGCCCTGACTTTTTTTGAACATATCATGTTTTCATAGCAGCTGCAGGGAATATTTTTGAGTACGGCTTCGGAAGTGCCGCCGGCTTCGGACGGGCACATATATATTCCGCCGATAGGCTCAATATCTGCATTTAAAATTCTGAAGGAGACGGGAGTCAGTTTGCCTGCGGTTTCGATCAGCTTTTCAACCGTATTCATGTTTCCCGTATAAAGCTTGGGGTAGATGAAGCATATGCCCTTTGCACTGAGAGGAGATTCGTAGCTCCAGAGCACCGGACGAAATGTCGAGAGAAATTTCAGAAACTCAGCCGCATCATTTTTTTCAGGGTGACAGCTGGCTGCGTAATTTAAAATCATCTGATGCCAGGCCGGATCATACAGCCTCAGCTGCCAGGGAGTACTGATGAGAACGGCTTCACCGGAATCAGTACTGTAGTCAATCTGTTCGAGGATCATCATTTACTGTTGA
>CADBNP010000004.1 GCA_902796095.1 uncultured Aeromonadales bacterium
CCCGTCTTATTGACCGTCCTATCCGTCCTTTGTTTCCGGACGGATTCACTCATGATGTTCAGGTGGTTGTAACTGTCGTCTCTGCCAATCCTGAGATCCCGACTGACATCATATCCATGATCGGTACCTCCGCAGCTCTTGCAATTTCCGGTATCCCTTTCAACGGTCCTATCGGTGCCGCCAGGGTAGGATTCATCGGTGGTCAGTTTGTGCTGAATCCGCTTCGTTCAGAAATGTCATCAAGCAAACTGGATCTGGTTGTTGCCGGAACCAAGCCTGCCGTGCTTATGGTTGAATCAGAAGCCGGCATACTGCCGGAAAATACCATGCTGGACGCTGTGATGTACGGTCATGAACAGATGCAGGTTGTAATAGATGCAATTAACGAGTTTGCGGCTGAGGTCAATACTCCTAAGTGGGACTGGACTGCACCTGCCGTAAACGAGGAGCTTAAGCAGAAGGTTAAGGATTATGCTGAAGCCCGACTCGGAGATATTTACCGTATTACTGAAAAGCTTGAACGTCTCGGTAAGGTTGCTGAACTTAAAAAGGAAATGATCGACGCATTTGTTGCCGCTGATCCTGAGGTTAATGTTAAGACTGCCGGTGAACTTTTCCATTCTCTTGAAAAGAGAATTGTAAGAGATCGTATTCTGGCCGGTGAAAATCGTATCGACGGAAGAACAACCGAGATGGTGAGAGCCCTGTCTGCAGGTGTCGGGCTTCTTCCTAGAGTTCACGGATCTGCTCTTTTCACCCGCGGTGAAACCCAGGCCATGGTTACATGTACTCTCGGTACAGAGCGTGATGCCCAGATTGTTGATGAACTGTGCGGCGAGCGTACAGAGAGATTTATTCTTCATTACAACTTCCCTCCTTATTGCGTCGGCGAAATCGGGCTTATCGGTTCACCAAAGCGCCGAGAACTGGGACACGGCCGTCTTGCAAAACGCGGTATTGCCGCTGTAATGCCTAATGAAGAGGAATTTCCGTATACTGTTCGTGTTGTTTCCGAAATAACAGAATCCAACGGATCTTCTTCCATGGCTTCTGTCTGCGGCTCCTCTCTTGCTTTAATGGATGCCGGTGTACCTATTAAGGCGCAGGTTGCCGGTATAGCCATGGGACTTGTCAAGGAAGGTGATCGCTACGTTGTTCTTACGGACATACTTGGCGATGAGGATCATCTCGGCGATATGGATTTCAAGGTTGCAGGTACCAGCGAGGGTGTAACCGCACTGCAGATGGATATCAAGATTGAAGGCATAACAAAGGAGATTATGCAGACTGCACTGAAGCAGGCTCATGAAGCCCGTATGCATATTCTCGGAGTTATGAACAGATGTATAGACAGGCCGAGAGAGGATATTTCTGTTTACGCTCCTCGCATCCGTACAATCAATATCAATCCTGAAAAGATCAAGGATGTCATCGGCAAGGGCGGTGCAACCATCAGAGCCCTTCAGGATGAGACGGGTACTGTTATTGAAATCAGCGACGATGGAGTGGTAAAAATTGCCGCTACTGACGGCATGAAGGCTGAGGAAGCTATCGCAAGAATTGTTTCTCTCACATCTGAAGTTGAACCCGGCAGGATCTATGACGGTGTTGTAAGCAGAACAACAGAATTTGGCGCCTTTGTAACTGTTCTTCCAGGCAAGGACGGACTGGTGCATAAATCTCAGATAACTCCTGAAAGAGTGAAGAGCGTGTCAGATTATCTGAAGGTCGGTGACAAGGTAAGAGTCAAGGTTCTTGACATTGACAGGCAGGGTCGTATCAGACTTTCCATCAAGGATGCCAAATATGAGGAACTGGGACCTGATGCTTTCGGTGAGGTTACAAGAGCCAGTCTCTCCTCCGTTCAGACTGGGGAAGAAGCTCCTTCCGAAGAAGTTCAGAATGAAGCTCCGGCTGTCGTTGATGATATGCCTCAGCAGACCGAAGCCGCAGATGAAGTCGTCTCAGAAGAAGTGCAGCAGGCTGACGTATCAGAAGATGTCGCCACTGAATGCAGAGAACCGCAGGATGCGGTTCAGACTCCGTCTGAAGAGACTCATGACGGAGAGTCTGTTCAGCAGCCTGTAGAAGAGCAGTCGCAGGAAGAGAACAGAAACTTCTGATAATTTCTGTCGGTTTAAAATAACATGACGGGTTTGCGGATCTGATCTGCAGACCCGTTTTTTGTCAGTGTTCCATTACATCGCTTCAGGAATGTGATCAAATATTTCGACTGTATTCTGTGATAGGATCTGAACAGTTTTAATTGCTGCATTTCCGGGTCACATAAAGTTTTTATGAGCAAATCCACAAGGATCAATTCCAAAAAAACGTCATATGCCACGGCTGTTAACAAAGGCGGTGAATTTACCGGCACTGA
>CADBNP010000005.1 GCA_902796095.1 uncultured Aeromonadales bacterium
AGAAAAAAAGAGGATAAATCATGAAATATTTTACCCTTAACAACAATGTTCAGATTCCTTTGATTGGATATGGAACATGGCAGTCCCCCGACGATCAGACAACTGTAGAAGGCATTAAGTATGCGGTTTCCTGCGGATACCGTCTTATCGATACTGCCGCTATTTACGGAAATGAGGTAAGTGTGGGGCGGGGCATAGCTGAATCCGGAATATCAAGAAATGAACTTTTTATAACCAGCAAGGTCTGGAATTCAGAACGCGGATATGAGAAAACTCTGGCTGCATTTGAAAAAACTCTTTCAGATTTAGGACTAGATTATCTGGATCTGTATCTTATCCACTGGCCTGCATCGGCACACAGATTTGAAAACTGGGATGAAATTAATCTGGGTTCATGGAAGGCAATGACGGAACTGTATAAAGCCGGACGGATAAGAGCGATCGGTGTATCCAATTTCAGGAGCCATCACCTTAAATCTCTTATGGAAACGGAAATCATGCCGATGGTCAATCAGATAGAATTCCATCCGGGTCTGCTGCAGTCTGAAACTGTTGAGTACTGCAGGGAAAACAATATACTGGTGGAAGGCTGGTCCCCGCTTGGTACTGGCAGGATGCTTCAAAATTCTGAACTTATTCAAATCGCCGGCAACTATAAGAAGTCGGTCGCCCAGATATGTTTGAGGTGGTGCTTTCAGCATGATGTTCTTCCTTTGCCCAAATCTGTAACACCCGAGAGGATCCGGGAGAATATTTCAATTTTTGATTTCGAGATCAATTCCGAAGATATGAAAAGAATTGATTCTCTGGCTAATTTCGGAGGATCCGGACTGGATCCTGATGAAGTAAATTTTTAAACATGTTTATTTTTTTTATCCTGTACTGACTACTGTGCAAGTCGGAATAACACTTTTTATCATTATTTCTGAAACAGGATTGCGATACCGGTCGTTGAATGATCATAGATATGTGCAGTCCTGTAGTTATGCTTTCGTGCTTAGTCAGCGACAGTCCGCAAATTTAAACTCAGGAATTTTGGGACAAATTTAAATAACACAAGATACAGTTTTATTATGAAAAATCCGATTGCTGAACTGAATAACACCTCTGTTGATTCATACATCACAAGATACATGGATGTTCTTGAAGAATGCATCCAAGGCTTTAACATCATTACAATTCCGGAAATAAAGGAGGAATTTTTCAGTTTTAACGATATTGAGCATGAATGTTCAGAGTATCTTAAAACCCATACAGAATTTGCGTTGAAGCTGACTCTGGATACAATCACTGAGTTTATGAAAAAAGGGAAAAAATGTCCTTTCAGATCCGGAAGAGAAAAAGCGCCTGTTTTTCTTAAAGGGGAGAGTGCTTATTCATATTTTGTGTATTCATACATGAAGCAGAGATACCTGATCCGGAAATTTGTACCGGACGATTTCTACGTTTCTGTTACAGAAAGAATGAAAGATCTCTGCCTGAAGTACAGCAACACTCCGGCCTTTTTTACAGATGGCAGAACAAATGAAACAGAATTCATTCTGTCTGAGGTAAATGAATCATCAAAAGACAATATGGCAGATGCATTTTCCTGCTCCTGTGACTCTAATCTTTTTTCAGTGATTGATCGACTTTTTGCAGAAAACAAGGATGCCGTCATTGACACCGACTGTGATAATTCTGACAGCAGAAAAAACGATGAAGAGTCAGAGGACATTCAGCTTGTACAAAAAGCATCAGAACTTGGGGTAATGCCGTGGGAACTTTTACCGCTAAAGGATGAATACAGAAACATACCTTTTTCCCAGTGGGATGTGAAGCCGGTGCTTCCGGTAATCAACTATTTTCCATATCTTGACATTGAAGAATACGAATTTAAAAGCTACGGTTTAAGAGACGGAATTTTCCTGGCCGAAGACGCCTATGCCGACTTTTACGGTCTGGATTCTTTTTCTCTGGATTTGTACTCTGAACCGTCAGATCAGTACATCAGTGAGCTCCTGAAGGCAATGATTGCCGGAAGAAAATCCATGGAGGAAGCTGATTTTCATGAATATCTTAAAAAGATGATTAAACTGAAAGCCTCAGAGGAACGGAAGATAGAGAAAATCAGACAGGAATATATTGAGGACGGTGATAAGAACCTGTTTGAAGGTTATCTTGAAGACATCAGAGAGTCAATAGTTGCTTTTCCGGAAGAGGACGATGAGTATATTGGTACGCTCAGCGATAAAGAGCTTGAAAATTACGTCAGAAGGAAATTTCTGATAGAAAGAAACAAAAAGCGTTTGAAAGTAAAGTTGTTTATCGACTGGAACAGAAAGCGAGTATATCCTAAAATTTTGGTTAAAAATAAAAACGGAAAAAGAAACGCAAGGAAATCGCAGCAGCAGTCTTAGATTTCTTCCTATCCCTGACAAAGGATTGAATAAAGATCTGAAAGCAGATCAGTCGTGAGAGTTAAATTTCCGTTTGTAATCTGATGCACTCAGGAAACAGCGGTAAAAAAGAAGTTAAAAGGATTTGGCAAAAAAACGGCTTTTTCCTGATGGAATGCGATTGCCGGTTTTCCTGCCATTAATGAGTCTGGATTTACGATACCGCAAAAGGATATTTACAGGCAGTGAGTAATTGCTACTTTATTGATTTTGAGAACGTGCGTAATTCGGGTCTAAGCAATCTGAAGGGCCTGGATAAAGACGATCTGATTTTTCTTTTCTATACTTCAGATACAGACACTATCACTCTGAATAACATTGATCTTCTCAATAATTCAGGATGCAGGTATGAATTGATTAAGGTTCCTGCAGGTTCTCAGTCTCTTGACCGGCATCTTATTTCCTTTGCCGGCTACGCTATCGGTATCCATGGCAATAAATTCGACTACATTATTGTCAGCAAGGACAAGGGTTATGACTGCATCATCAGTTTCTGGAAGGCAAGATGCGGGATATCAGCAAAAAGACAGGCTGCAGTTAATGTTAATTCAGCCAAAAAGACGCCGGATGGTTCAAAAGCTGTCAAAGATAAGCAAACTGTCTGTAATTCCGGTAAACCTGCTCCCGCTCAAACGAACAGTAAACAGGATCCGGTTTTCATTCACTCAGAAATTCCTGAAAAGACTGATAAAATACTGCAGCTGGATTCCAGCAGTGAAGCAAAGGAAATTGATAATTATCTCAACAGCTGCTCTTCCGGTGATTTGGTTGATAAAGTTAAAAAAGCTGTTTCTGACGGTCTTAAAGAAGAAGCACAGTTGAATGCTGTTTTCTGTAATCTTAAAAATCTGACTGAAAATTATCGTAAAATTTATGAAGGAGTTAAGCCGCTGATAAAAAGGTATCTTAAGCAGGCAGTAAAGAAAAAAGAAGAAAAGGAATTAAAGTCTTCGTGTGATCAGAATGTTAAAGAAAAAGTACTGAACGTTCTGAAAGAAAAGAAATTTGGTGATGAGATTATTGACTCTGCTGCATCTGTCGTAAGTGAAAAACAATTTGAAAAAGACGGCAAACTTCAGATTTACAGAAATTTAATCGGTAAGTTCGGACAGGAGAAAGGACTGGAACTGTATCGCCTGATTAAGCCTCTTCTGTAAAAATGACAGTCGCATCCTGAAGATGCGTGGAACTCTTCGGTACTGCAGGTGATCATGTTCTCTATGCCGGGAGTTTGCTGCTTTACAAGCAGTATGCAGTCATCGAATCAGCTGACAAAAAGTTTTATGTACGGGATCTGAACAATGGGAATTTATCTTAATCCGGGAAAAGCCGGTTTTGAACAGGCTCTGAATTCCGAAATTTATATCGACAAAACTGAGATGATTGGTTATCTGAACAGTATTGCAAATACTGAGCAGAAGTATGTCTGCGTATCCCGGCCAAGACGTTTCGGCAAGACAATGACTGCCAAGATGATTTGTGCCTACTACGACAGAGAGGCTGACAGCAGATCACTGTTCGAAAAATGCAGAGTAAGTAAAGTCGAACTTGCATCCAATCACAGGTGGGATGAATATCTTGGAAAATTTGATGTGATCAAACTGGTGATGACTGATTTTATGCAGGGTGCAGATTCCGTAAGTCAGATGCTGGAATACCTTTCAGATGAAGTCATTTCAGAATTAAAGGAAGCTTATCCCGATGTTCAGCATGGAAGCAGGATCAATCTGCGAACTGTAATGAACAGAATCTATAAAAGCATGAACATTCAGTTTGTGATCGTCATGGATGAATGGGACGCCATTTTCCGCGAATATCCGTTTGATAAGGATGGTCAGAAAAAATACCTGGATTTTCTGATGGACTTTATGAAAGACAAAGATTATATCGCTCTCGCCTACATGACCGGCATTCTTCCGATAAAGAAATACGGAAAGCACTCCGCTCTTAACATGTTCGATGAATATTCCATGATCCATCCAATGCGGCTTGCTTCCTGCGCAGGTTTCACCGAGAAGGAGGTCAAGGATCTTTGTACTGAATATGAAATGAATTATGCCGCCGTATCAGACTGGTACAACGGTTACAGTCTCAGCGACTATATTCCTGTAGACATGAGGGATCACAGCAACATTCAGAACAGCGGAGAACATTACATCAGGATCTACAATCCGCTGTCAGTTGTAAAGGCCATGCGAAGCGGAAAAATTGAAAACTACTGGAATCAGACTGAAACCTATGAGGCGCTGAGACGGTATATCGACTGGAATTTTGACGGACTAAAGGAAAGTGTGGCAGTCCTGATGGACGGGGGACGAATAAATGTTGATATAACTGGATATCAGAATGACATGATCTCGTTCCGTAACAGGGACGACATTCTGACCATGCTGATCCATCTCGGATATCTCGGATACGACGGAAATACCGGAAAGATTTTTATTCCAAACAAGGAAGTCCTGGAAGTATTTAAAACTTCGACAGCGGACAGAGACTGGACAGTTACCTTTCGAGCACTTCAGAATTCCCGGAAACTGCTGGAGGCTACATGGAATCAGGATGAGAAAACTGTGGCTGAACTTCTGGAAGTCGCTCATGACAAAGCCGGCGACAGAGAGTACCACAGCGAGGCCGGACTTTCCTACGCTGTACAGCTGGCATACTACGTGGCACAGGATCTGTACACGGTAATACCTGAGCTTGATACGGGAAAAGGCTATGCAGATCTGGCATATATTCCCAAAAAACCTGATATTCCGGCAATGCTTATCGAGTTCAAATACGAGAAAAACGCAGATACCGCAATAGTCCAGATCCGCAGACAGAAGTATCCGGAAAGACTGGCGCTTTACAAAGACAACCTGATTCTCGTCGGGATCAGTTATGACAGGACTGTGTCCGGCAACAG
>CADBNP010000006.1 GCA_902796095.1 uncultured Aeromonadales bacterium
CGGTATAGCCAAGATTCTTCATGGTTGCAGACAGGAATTTGACATTGTTTGTCTTCTGGGTGCTTTCACTTCCGCTGTTTTCCGGCTCAATGCTGATTGTCTTTTCAACACTTCTGAGATCATTCTGCATCAGGTTTGTTTCGTAACTGGTCGAAGTATTGCAGCTGTATTTTGCACCGACCTTGATGGTTGCTATCTCATCCGCGTCGTCACCGATATTTATGCCGGCATCAAGTCTTAAATTTGCGGTGTCAAGCTTGTTGAACAGTCCGTTAAAGGAATTTACAAGCCCGGTGAGCTTATCCTTTACCTCCACAACCTGCTTCACGCCGGGGATCTTCCTGGCGATGTACTCAATCATGGAATCCATATCAGACACGGCATTCACGGCAACATTGTCCTTGGCCAGGTTAACTATGGATTCAGCCACAAATCTTGAAGGATCCTTTTCATACTTCTGCAAATCATCAGAACCATCCCATTCCTTATCCTCCTCCTCGGAATACTCATGATCCGAAAATTCGGAAATAATATTCTTGGAAAACACGTCATCCAGCAATTTCTCATGATTCGTCAGCATATGCGCAAACATGTTGGCCGAATCCTCAATAGTACTCTTTTTGGAGTCATACTCTTCCTTCTTTGACTCGTCCTGAATCTCGTCAGGATTTCGGGAGTTGATTAAGGAATTTCCAAGTATTGCATTCTTCAGGGAGATGCCTGCTTCCACTCCGACGGACGCCGTGGTATTGACGGTCTTGGAAAACCTGTGGTAATTAGTTCCTGTTTCCTGCTTCCATTCGAAATTCTGACCGAATTCCGCTTTGGCTTTCAGCTGAAGAACATCAAACTCACTTGTGTCATTCTCACCGGAAAACTCATGAACGGATCCCATAATATTCGCCTCGGCTCCGATGCCGTACTCGAAAACCTTGGTGGTCTCGCTTCTTAGCATACTTGCCCTTTGCAGATCGGTCAGCTGAACATCCGCTTCAATGATCTTGGTTAAAAAATCTGATGCCTTTTCTTCTGAATCAAACGTGACGGCAACACCTCTCTGGTACTGTCCTCCCGCCTCTCCTGTTACGGAGATCGTAGGATCATTGACCGAGCCTATCCCTGCCGTAAGTCCGAGCTTGGCTCCGAGCGCGGCAGACATGACAAATGTAAAGCGGTTGTCTTCAGAGCGTTCTATTTCAAGATTGCTTCCCGCGCTGATGGTTACTCCGACTGACACGCCGGCCTCAAACCTTCCAATCTTCAGATTTTTTCCGGCCTTGATCTCCACCTTGTTGTCCTTTGTGTGGACTATGGAGGAGCCGGCGGTCATATTTGAGATGACATTGGCAGCTATGGCACTGTATGCCCCGTTCGTTCTTCTTGTGCCGAAAATTCCCCTGATCCATCCGAATCCCGCGCTGATTCCTCTGCCGATGGATGATACCACCTTGCTTGATCTGACCGCCCGTCCGAAGTTCCTCACCGCCCTCTTGGCATGCTTTGTCCTGCTTGAGGTATCATTAAAGTAAAGATCCGAGGAAACAAGCTGTCTTAACATCTTTTCTAGAACGACGTCGTCAACGGCCATCTTTGATTTAAGAATGTCCACAGCCTCGCGAATAATCTCGTTTTTGGATTTTCCTGCGACGGTTTCCTCATTGGAGAACTGGTATTTGAAATCGGCATATGTTGAAAAATCGTTGTTATAGGCAATTTGGCGAAGAGCATTGTCGGCCATCATTTTTGCAAAAGGATTCTGCATAAGAGTATCAACTGACGTGTCATCACTGAGACTCTTTCTGCGGAATGCCAGCATGAGTCCTGACAGAGAACGGGAGGTTTCGATCGTGCTGCTTGTCAGAGCATTTCTCAGCAGAACAAGAGAAGCCTTGTCTGCACTGCTTCCGGACTTGAAAAACCTGCCAAACTTCTCTGTCACGATTTTTTCATGTGAACTTTCATTGTCTCCTGCAAACTCCCGGGTAAAATACGGACTGAGATAAACAAGAGCGTTTGCAATATCCCTGGTTGCGTCACCGGCCAGATTTGTTGCAATCATGGAATTAAGAGCTCTCAGCGCCTCTCCCGTATCGGCTCCGCGCTTGATTGCATTGACAGTGTTAGCCACAAGTTTCTGAATTGTCTGCTTTAATTTTATTCCGGCTTCCTTGCTTCCTACAAAAATATTGTTTTCAGGGCTGAACATATCGTCGGAAAGAGTGAAATTCTCCAGCATTCTCAGTCTGTCCTGATCCTTCATTTTGCTCTGATTTTTGCAGAATTTAAGCAGTGCGGTTCCATCCATTGGTACGTTTCCCGCCGCCGCAAAACCGCTGACGTTGCGAAATCTGTCCTGAACAATGTTCTTGATCAGAGTCTTTACCATTCCAACCCTTACTCCGGCGGAAGCGAGCTGATCAACCGTAACGGCCTTTATGCCCTTGTTCGAAGTCTTCAGGGATTCAAGCTTCGCATAGTAGAAAAACGCAAATTTATAATCTGCAGATTCGGTCAGTTCAGCCGGAGCGTTCTTAAGAGCCTCCGCAATCTTGCCCGTATTATCCGTGTTGAGAAAATCATCTCTGGTAAGACCGAGGAACGTACGTCCCTTAGGCAAAAGATCATCCACATTGCGAATTGATATCTGATTAAGAGCTGTAACCATGAATCCGATGGATTCGCTGCCCTGTATCTTTGAAACATCCCGAAGAAGCTCCTCCACGTTGGCAATCGGTTTGATCTCCGATCCAAGGGCCTGGGACGACACCTTGCTGAATTCAACAAGCTTTTCAAGATGAAGATTCTCAAGTATATGCCTGCTTTCATTCAAAAAGGTTTTATTATTGTTCTCAATCTGACCAAGAGTTGTCTTATGGGTATTGATAAACAGGCTGGCAAGCTTCTCCATGTTGTCATTAAACCACTGAAGCTTCTCCTTGCTTGTCTGGGCGGCATTGAAGGAATTGCGAAGCATCTCGAGATCCTTCGGATTTACAAGCTTCCTGATCTCTTCAACCTTGGCTCCTGTCCTGGCGCTTTCACGATCATAAAAGGACTGAACATCATCGAGAAAATTCAGAATGTTCAGGTCAAGAGACTCGGCTATTCTGTTGGCAAGATGAACAGGAGGGATCTTGCTGCAGCTTTCAACAAAGTCGCTGTGGCTCATCATAATGTTGAATGCTTTCAGAAATGCCGATACCTCGGTATTTTTAATATTGACGCTGGTAGGATCAAATCCCTTGTAGCGAGCAACATCAACAGTGACGTCGGAATCATGATCTGAAATTCCCATGGCCGCTTTAAACTTTGCGTTTTCGGCAAACGGTTTTAAAGAAGCGGCGTCATCGGGATGTTCTGCAAGAAAATCATGATATGCAGCCTTGAGAAGAATGTTTTCCACATTTTTCAAATCGGAATAGCAGTGATTCTGCTTTAAGAGCTTCTCAATTTGAGGACCCGACTTGCAGACCTTGTGATAGGCGGTCTTGAGACAGTCAAAATCAATAACAATAGGAGCATTGTCAATGTCATTGGTGTTGTGAATAATGAAATTAATGCATGCCAGTGCATCCTTTGTAAGCTCAAGCTTAACGGGAAGATTATCCATAATCACCCTGCCGCTCGGAGACAGGTTATCCGTCGGAACGGCCTTAAGCAGGGAAACCAGAAGCGAGTTATCGGCAGTTTTGCAGTAATCAAACACAACCTGGGAAAGCGAATTTATTGAATCACGCACCTGCGCATCAGTACACTCCGGCGATGAAAGCCTTATAAGAGCGTCTGCGATCTTCGGCTGACTCAGAATCTGCATAAAAAGAGACGGAGAATAATCTACAGCTGTAAGTATTCCTGAGAGCAGATCCATGTTTTCAGAAAGTTTGCCGATGGACTCGGCATATTTTGGATTTATGTCCTTCAGTGCGTCAGCGAGCATTGAAAGTTCTTTTCCTACAAGCGAATCATGATCTTTACCGGCCCCGGCGTAAAGCTCATTTCTGTCTTTCTCATTGACAAGATTCTCGGAATCATCCCTGATCAGACTGAACTCTTTAATGCGATCAAGAACATCAGAGCACAGGGATTCGGCTCCGAGCTTTACTGCATCATCCCCTGCGCCATTAGCTCTTATATTTTCCTTAAGCTCGTCACATGATTGTCTGATCTGCCCGCTGCCGTCCTCAAGAGCCTTGATTTGATCCTTCAGCTTCAGGCAGTTCTTTTCAGACATTTCGTTGAGAAAGCTCTTTAAATGAGGATTTTCTGAAATGGCATCATCAAGAGATTTCTGACCCGAAATGATGCTGTCAGCCACAAACTTGGCATCTGCCTTGGGCAGATCCACTATTTTCGAAAGACTTCTTTCATATTTCTTCAGAAGACTGCCCATACCGATAAACTCTTCCGGACGGGAAAAGGAAACAGGGTTTCCCGACTGCAGAGCCCGACGCAGCTTTAACGATGCGCTGTTTCGGACAGAAACAATGGAGCCGAACTTGGCTTTGACATCATCAAGAAGCGCACTGGCTTCGGCTTTTTTAGGATGATTTGGAGAGCTGCCAATCTGAGCTTTCAAAGCATCGATTTTTTCATTGAGAATGCGAATCTGCTCCTTGCAGCTGCCTGTCGGATAATCTCCCTTCATGATTTTGTCAAGAATAGCGTTCAGATCATTTTTAAGCTGGTTTTCCGCGCCATCCAGATTTTTTTTACCGGAAAAGCAGTAGGTCTGAATAAGCGACTTTGTCATTGACAGAGCAAGCCGATCAAGAGCAACGGCGCCGTCAGCGTTACGGAAGAGGCATTTGGAACTTTCCTCCTTATTGTCGGGAGATTTTTCAGAATAGGAAATGAGCTCCTGCATCAGTTCTGTAAATGTCATATTTCTGCTGCCGTCAGCAACCTCTGCGACTGTTTCCTTAATGTCCTGAATTTTTTTATTCATTGAAATCGTCAGAGTCGGAGTTTCCTCATCTGACGCAATAACTGATCCATGATTGTCAAAAACAACAAAACCTTCATCAACCGCACTTTTAAAATTCTGCGCAGGATTACCCAACGGAGCATTGTGAACACTACCTGCTGGGCCGTTTTGAACTATGTTGCTATTCTGATCATTGTTAACCAAATTGTTGTTGACCATTACATTAAGACCAGTCATTTCATTTCACCTCTCTATAAAAAACATG
This sequence comes from uncultured Aeromonadales bacterium, assembly GCA_902796095.1. GTDB lineage: Bacteria > Pseudomonadota > Gammaproteobacteria > Enterobacterales > Succinivibrionaceae > UBA2804. The sequence goes on from CADBNP010000006.1 coordinate 5,190, forward strand.
ACATCATCCTTTCTTGTGACACCATGATCCTCAATCCTATGACAAAAAAAAACACCTTCGGGACGGCTTTTTTGCTGCATATCTGTTAAAAAACCACGTATTTTCTGGGTAACGTTCATCTGAACGGAAAGTTACAGGGGAACAAATGCTCCCGTCTCTTATTTGAGCAGATGAAACTCCTCCCGGCAAGTTAGACCGGGCAGCCCCGCATGTTCGCAGTTTAATGTACTCCAGACTGCTTTTCCGCAGGCGGATGCTCAGAACCAGTCAGGAGAAAATCCAGTGTCCCAGCGGCAGACCGCCGTGATCTGCTCACTTCGGCAACGATCAGCATCATTGACAGCGCACTGAATTAATTGTAAATGGTCGGAAATGGTTTCCGACTACTCGTTTTTATCGTCAAATTTCTTGGCTAAATTCCAAGGGGCAATGCTATCCAAA
>CADBNP010000007.1 GCA_902796095.1 uncultured Aeromonadales bacterium
CTCCATCGAAAATGACAAGAAAGAGCTGCTCATTGCTGATTCAATGGAGAGCATCCGCCAGATTATGCATCTGTCAAACAGGTGTGCATCGCAGCTTACCAGGGAAGATTCGGAAGCTCTTTTCTACAGAAATGAATACAGACCTGAAAGTCTTGTTAAAAAAGAACTGGAACTGCTGAAATCGTATTGCAGAAAGATGGAGCCGGCCCAGGATGCGGCAACGGCGGTTGCAAACATTGACAAGCTTATGCGTCCTGAAAATTTTGCAATGACCATGAATCTTATTAGGGAAACAGGTTTCTCGACCAGCATCATCAAGGACATATTGAAGAACGACAGCATAGTTGATCTGATGATCGATTTGAAAAATGGTGCGAATCTGACAAATGAGCAGCTCAGGGAAAAGATCTGCATGCTGTCCAATCAGCTCTGTGACGGAGATTTGTATTCTGACAATACTTTGCTTTCCGCCGTCGTAAGAAGTATTCCGCAGGATGCTCTCGGCGACAGAGCAAAGATTATAATGGATCATTTGCCTGTCACTCTTAATCTCATTGCCGACTCTCTTGTCTGCATTGATCATGTAAAGAAAGCCGCAAACAATCAGCTGGCCGGAAATGAACCTTTGAAGCCGGCCTCAGTAGATTTTAATGATCTCAAGAATGCATATCAGAAAGTCTGCCATCCTGACAGAGAGCTAAAAAAGTTTCTGTCAAAGCAGAAGTTCGACGCTGATTTAAAGAACGTTGAAACCGTACTTCTCAGAGCTGCATATCATCAGTACATTGTTGAGCATCCGGAGGATCCTGACAACAGAAAATCATTCAGGGAGCATACGGGATTTAAAAATGCAATCGGAATACTGGATCATGACGACAACAGGAATGATACCGTAGGCATCGGAAGATACAAAAATTACGATCCGATGACCATAAATGTAAAGAATACAGATATGGGATTCTTTCTGAAGGGATTCAATCTGATGATGCATTCCAGTGATTTTGTCGACGGGTGCAAAAAGCTTCCTTCCGTACACCTTGCAGAACGGTTTGGAGAATCTCTGTCCGTGAATATGAAGGAGTATCTTAATAATAATCCTGCGCTTAAAAATGAGTTCAATAATCTCAGAACGCACCAGGAGCGCATAGAATGGATGGAAAGACACCAGAAAGATCTGACTGAGCAGTTCATTCATGATAATACTCTTTCACTTGATCAGATTAAACGCCACAATGAAGAGGATCTTCGGAACAATGCCGAATTAATGAAGGAAGCCAAGATTCAGAAGCTTCTTGATTTTACAAACCATGTATCAACGATGGTAGGCGCCGAGCCGAATGCTGCCCAGCTCAGTTCGGTGGACAAACTGCTTGGCAATCTTTCAATGGTCAAGGGCAGTGAGAGTCTGGCCTATCTTGCTTCCGCCGTCAATTACATTGCAACCACAGGAATACAGTCGGCGCTGATGGGGCAGTCATTTCTCAATTTGAAGGCAGATGATTTTCTTGATATCAATAATCTCGGTAAAATTAAGAATGCGCTTAAAAACGCCTCCCTTGAAGAAAAGGGGACAATGCAGTACAAGTTTGCCGTGCTTTCCTATGCAAGAATGCTGAAGGCGGAAATGTCCAATCAGGGAATTACCAGCCACACCAAGCTTGACGGCATCAGAGTCGGAACAGCGGATATTCAGAACGCACTGCTGAGCATTTTTCCTCAGCAGGCTCCTGTGCAGCCTGGAGATGTGCAGGGTCAGCAGCTGCGGGATGCAAATCTGAATCTGCGCCATGATATTCGAAATTTCTGCATCGCCCAGACCAGACTGGATACGTACGGAAGAATGAGATTGCTGGAAAATCTGTCTCTTTCTTCATCTATGTTCAGCTCTGATGACAATATTTTTGTATCATCCAAGGATGAAGGGAAAGCCAAGAGAAAAAATATTGAGAAAATGTTGTCTGGCGCAGTCAAGGAGCTCAAGGACAGAAATGCTCCTGTCAACAGCATTTTATACAGTCTTAAACTGAATTTTAATGCACAGCTGGCAGGAAACAGAACGGCTGATCTGGCAAATTCCGTACTGCTGCTCAGCCCGTTCATGGCAAAGGAATTCCGTTCAAAAAATCTTGCACCTATGGATGCGCTCAGTGACGGGTTTACCGGCGTCTTCACTTCGTCACATGGCAGAAGACTTGACGCGGCCAAGGATATTATGATGCGGAATTTCCGCAGTCATCTTTCTGCCAACACCAACAGGATGTCTCATTTTATGGATCAGCTGGGTGTAAAGCAGAGGACTGATGCGGACAATGCCCTGAATCTGCTCAGAAACAACAAGCTCTGTCAGATCCTTCTTGAAAAATCCATGCGCAAAGTCGCCTATGAAAACAAGTTCAGCACTCTGGCGGATATGGAGTATGCATTTGCCCATGACAAGGGCTCCGCCACCAAATCCAAGGCTGATCTTGTCAATGAGGTTGTGAAGAACATGCAGAAGGAAGTCAACGTTGATTCCTCTGTGCTGTACAAGATGGTTCTCGGCTCCATTGGATCGGACCTTTATTTGAAAAACAGAAACAGTTCAGTTCTCAGCAGTCTGGGCGGCAATTTAAGATATGCGGGAAGAGCTATTCGCGGCAGTTCTTTTGCAGGTCACTTTATCAGTATCGGTTCAGCCATCAAGAATAAGTTTACTGTATTCAAGGATCATCGATCTACCGTCAGGAATTTTGATCATATATCGACCAATGTTCTTCTTTCGCTGAAACCTGGAGAATCTGTTGTTCATACCAAGGACAACAAGTTTCAGATAGGAACCGGAGTTGATGTACTGAAATTCAGAAAGAAGACTGTGAAGGCCAGCGGAACATTCGACTTTATGGCCAACTCGAAGTTTGCCGTCAAAAGGAATGCAGATAATTCCTACACCTTCAATATTAACGCAGGTCTTGCTGCAGGTCTGTCTGCAACCGGAGCCATTGCCGGATCTGCGACTCTGGAAGGGCACTACGGCAAAACAGGAGGATGCAGCGTTACCTTCAAAAAGGAATCTGAAGCCATTGATTTTATGAGCAAGGTTCTTGCCGCCGCAGTCAGGCAGGAGGATTTTGAAAATGGTGCCGATATTAAGCGCATCAGTTCAAGCAACGCAAAAATCGGAGCCAACGTTACAGGCAATGCTTTCCAGCTGAAAGATGTTGTCAATGATGAACTTACGTCAAAGCAGCCGGCAACGGTAACTCTTTCTGCGGGAGCAAGTCTGCAGAAGAACTGGTCCCATGAGATAAATTCCAACTCTCACAAGTTTTCAAAGCAGACTCAGGTTAATGCCGGCATTAATTTCAAAGCCTCCTATTCCCTGTTCGGACATATTGTAGGTTACGGAGATCCGTCCAAGCTTTCCGATGCGGAAAAGGAAGAATATCAGAAAAATTCTGCAGTCAATAAG
>CADBNP010000008.1 GCA_902796095.1 uncultured Aeromonadales bacterium
AGTAATAAATGCTGATATCAATAAATGCTGGGATCCGACAAAAGTTCTGCTGGATCCATACTGCTACCGCATCGTATTTCCTGAAGATTACTCAAGAAGCGCAAACTGCAGTCCCGGAAGCAACATATTCTGCTGTCCTAAATCGGTTGTTCTTGATTTGTCAGGATACGACTGGGAAGGAGATACATACCCGAGACACAGCTTCAGAAAAACCGTTATTTACGAAATGCATGTCAAAGGGTTTACCGCACACCAGTCATCAGGTGTGCCGGCTTCAAAAAGAGGAACATACGCAGGACTGGTGGAAAAAATACCCTACCTTCAGGAGCTTGGAATAACAGCAGTTGAACTCCTGCCTGTATTCCAGTTTGATCCTTCCGTCAATGCATCCGGAAAACCAAACTACTGGGGATATGATCCCATATCTTTTTTTTCGCCGCATTCATTCTACAGTTCAGACCAGTCTATTCACGGTCCGGCAAATGAATTCCGGGATATGGTCAAGGCACTGCACAGAGCCGGCATAGAGATTTATCTTGATGTTGTATACAATCATACCTCGGAAGGAGACGAGAAAGGTCCGGTTTTCAACTTCAAGGGAATAGATCAGAATGAATACTATCTCGTAGACAATGAAGGAGATTTTGTTAACTTTACAGGATGCGGCAACACTATTAATGCTTCCAGTCCGGTCGTTAAAAACATGATTACCGACAGTCTGAGGTTCTGGACGGAAGAAATGCATGTTGACGGATTCAGATTCGATCTGGCATCTATCCTATCCCGAAACACAAAAGGAGAACCTATATCTGATGCTCCTACTCTTCTCGGAATCGACAATGACTGCAGACTGGCCAATACAAAAATCATAGCAGAAGCCTGGGATGCTGCAGGACTGTACCAGGTAGGAAGTCTTCCAGGAAAAAGATGGCGCGAATGGAACGGGCAGTTCAGAGATGTGGTCAGAAAATTTATCAGGGGTGACGATGACACTGTCAGCACTCTCATCAACAGAATAAACGGAAGTCCTGATATCTACAGTTCAGATGATGCGGATCCGTACAAGAGCCTCAACTTTGTTACATGTCACGACGGATTCACACTGTGGGATCTGGTAAGCTACAACAAAAAACATAATCTGGAGAACGGGGAAAACAATGTCGACGGCTCTGACTACAACTTCAGTTTCAACAACGGCGTTGAAGGTGAGACAGACAGTGCTGAAATCAACGAAGTCAGACTGAGACAGGCCAAAAACATGATGTTCATGAACCTTTTCTCAATTGGTACGTGCATGATCCTGATGGGAGATGAAATTCTCAGAACTCAGCACGGCAACAACAACGCATACTGTCAGGACAACCAGATTTCATACATGAACTGGAAACCAAACAAAATGCAGAAAAACATGCTGAGATTTACGTCTTTACTCATTCGTGCCAAAACGGAATTCGGTGATCCAAATGACGAATCTGACATAGTTACACTTCATGAAAAGCTGAGAGCCTGTCAGCATACTCTCCACGGTGTTAAGCCGCACCTGCCGGATCTGTCTCCGTCGTCTCATTCCTTCGGCATCATGTACTATGCTATTCTGCTCAAAACATATGTATATATATACATAAACAACTACTGGGAGGATCTTGAAGTAACCATTCCGCCAGTTCCAAACTCAAGCAATTCCAAATGGTTAAGGTGCATTGATACCAGTCTGCCGCCACCTCACGACGTAACTCTGTATTCAACCAACAAACCGGAAATCGACGGCACTTACAAAGTAAAATCAAAAAGCATAGTACTGATGCTTTCCAACTGATCATATTACAGTGGGAAAACTGCTGCAGAGCAAAATTCCAGTCCCCGTAAGGATCCAGATTCAGCAGATATTCGGATCTTCAGCTTCCGAATATCTGCACCTGTCGGCTTCTGTTATCATACGGATCACCCTGCAAGGTGTTCCAAAGGCTATCACACCGTCCGGGATTGATTTTGTAACTACACTGCCGGCACCGATAATAACATTATTGCCTATAGTTACTCCGGGAAGTACTGTCACATTGGCACCGAACCAGACACTGTGCCCCACGGTAATGCTCTTCGCTATTTCAAGTCCTTTATTTCTCTGTACGCGATCCAGAGGATGGGTCGCCGTGGTAAAAACACAGTTCGGACCTATAAGCACATTTGATCCGAAAACCACAGGAGCGGCATCAAGAATCACCAGGTTGGTATTGGAATAAAAATTCTTTCCCATGGTAATGTTAAATCCGTAATCGCACCGGAACGGCAGTGTAATCTCAAAATCATCTGCGAAACTTCCAATGATTGTTCTTAAAAGTCTGCTGATCTGCCCGATATCTGAAGGACGGCACTGGTTCAGTTCGTAGCACAGATCCGCACACTTCTTTCTCTTTGACAATATTTCAGAATCATTCGGATCATAAAGATATCCCTGCCTGCTTTTTTCCCATTCGTTCATTGCAATCTCCGTTATGACAAATCATCCATGACAGAATTATTTTACTGACAAACGTTTAAAAATAATGCAACAGGGATCAGTATCATGAAATAAAAAAACCCTGGAGAAATTCCAGGGTCAACAATTACTTGGAGTTAATTATATCAGTTTGCAGTCAGACTCCATGTCATGTTCCTGTCATCAACAGAGAGCCTGTAGTTGCCCTTTTGGGTTATAAAGACGTCTTTGCAGGTGGCTTCATTTGAGCAAAGTGCATTGCCTCCGGTAGTACCCCAGACACCGCCTTTCCAGCCGGCCTGTTCGGTAATCTTAAAGCGCTGAGCATCATCAGCATCACCTTCACCGGTCAGTTGCAGATCTATATACCAGCTGCCGGTGTTACCGTCATAAGTCATAGGAGTAAATGACCATCCATTGGTGGAACCCGCGAAGTAAAGCTGATCATGAACAGCATCCTCAGGTCCGTCCTTCTTCACCAATGACCAGGTCATGCTGGCATCATCAATGTAGAGGGTATAATTACCAACCTGATCGATATGGACATCATCGCATGTACTCTCATCATCGCAGAGAGCGTTGCCGCCGGCATCACCCCAGACAGAACCTTTCCAGCTCTGCTGACCGGTAATCTTGAAACGCTGAGAGCCGCTTGCATCGCCTTCACCTGTAAGAGCAAGATCAATAGACCACTTACCGGTAGTTCCGTCAAAGGTCATAGCATCAAACTTCTGCCATGAATTCGGAGTACCGACAAAATAGAGAGCATCATGGATCTTCTCAAAGGCGCCGTATTCAACTTTAACCTTCTTGGCTACAGTCGCGGAATTCGCCTTTCCGTCACTGACACGCATTTTGATCTTGTACTTGCCTTCAGCATCATATTTGTGGGTAACAACGGAACCCGTTCCCTTTGTACCGTCACCGAAACTCCAGGTTACAGTCAGAGGATCATTATCATCATCCCTTGAAGTACTGGTCAGAGTCACTTCTGAACCGTTAACTTCAGCAGTGAAGGACGCAATCGGATAATGATTTCCCTTTGGATAAGGCGAAAGCGCATAGGACATATACTTGTCCGAATCGTTTACAGCAACACCATAGTAGCCGATCTCCTGCACAAAGACATCCTTGCTTGTAGCCTTTGGACTGAGCAAGTTGCCGGATCCCTGACCCCAGGACATTCCCTGCAGATCCTCGCTGTCGTAGATTCTGAAGCGCTGCTTGCCGCCTGCATCAGACTTGCCGGTAAATTTAACAGCTTTGATTTCCCACTGGCATGTATCGCGGTTAAATGTAAACGGCTTGGCCACCCACTTGGTTGCTGTACCGGCAAAGTAAAGCCCGGAATATTTTGGCTGACAAGGACCTTTAACCTTTACCTTCTGCTTGGTTGAAACCAGCTGACCGTCCTTCTTGACCTTCAAGGTAACCTTGTATGTTCCGGCTGCTGCATAGGTATGGGATGGATTAGCCTTGGATGAAGTGGCTCCGTCACCAAAATACCACTTGTACTTTGCACCGGCAGCGTCGTCATCATTGCTGAAGGTTGTGTTTGTAAATGTAACCCTGGAACCGTTTACACTCGCTGTGAACGATGCAACAAGCGGTGCAGGAGGCACTTCACCCTGCTCCAGTCTGTATGAATTGTTTCTGTCTACGTAAAGCGTATACTGACCAGTCAGACCGTCTATTTCAACATCATCACATACACTCTGATCAGAGCATAGAGTGTTTCCACCCTTGGTTCCCCATACAGTTCCCTTCCAGTCAGGCTGATCGGTAATCTTGAAACGCTGTACTCCACCTTTGTCACTTTCACCGGTAAGTTCAAGAGGGAGTGTCCAGGCCTTGGCACCCTCGTTATATGTCATCTTTGTAAATGTCCAGCTGTTGCTTGAACCAACATAATAACGCTCTTCCGTTACACACACAGCGGCATCAGGATTGTTCTTGCATATGCATGCAGTACTTGACGGATCCTTTTCACAGATGTCAATTGATTCACCGCCACAGAAACCGTTGCCTGAATCATCAACACAGATTGCAGCAGCCTTGTGAGCCTTCACAGTGATAGTGGCCTTTCCGCCGGATACATTAATCTTCTGACCGCCACACTTGTCATCCTGCTGCAGAATTTCACAGTACTCACCGTCAGGAACAGACACAGGGAATGACTTGGTAACATCATTATCACCGGCATTAAGCGCATAGAAACCCTTTGTTCCTCTGCTGAACCAGATAACCTTGCCTTCAGCGCCCTTGTTTGAAGCACCAAGACCACGCGTTGCACGGGCAAAACCTACAGCATTGTTAACAATGGATTCACGGTGTTCACAGTGCCAGCCTCCCGAACAAGGGGTAGCTGAAATAGGACCGCCCTGATCATGATCTGAAAACTGATAACCGGAATAAATCTGACGAACCGTACCGAACGGATAGGCAACCATAAAGGACTGTGCCAGCTGGAATGCCCAGCCATTATCCTGGTATGTCAGATATTTAGTGCCTGCAGAGTTTCTTTCACTGTCATGATTTGTAACAAAAACCTCACTTGCATAACCAGGAAGCTGAGTCCAGGTATCATCAAGATTGATCAGAGGTGCAGGATTGTAAATATTTCCAAGCATAGCACCGCAGTACTTGAACTCGGTAACAACAGAATTCGGAATATACGCATAATCGGTCGGCTGAACCGGCTGTCCGTCAGCACCTATAACCTCCATATAGACAGGAGGATTACCTGCCTTGGCCAGAATGGCTTCAATATCCTGCGCCGGCATATGCTTTGCGGCGTCTATACGGAAACCGTATACGCCCATGGACATTAGGTTTTTAAGATAGTTCGCAACCTTTGTTCTTGTGGAGTCGCTTTCTGTTTTAAGATCAGGCATTCCTGACAGGTCGCAAAACTGAATTTCACGCAGAACACCATAGTTAATTCCCTGACAGTGTTCGTCATGAAAATCTTCATACTTTAAATCAGGAAAGTTTCGGTTGCTGAACTGGGATCCGCCATAACCTGATCCGCTTCCGTATGCTCTCTGGTTGAAAACAGCATCGGCAAA
>CADBNP010000009.1 GCA_902796095.1 uncultured Aeromonadales bacterium
AAATTCTCCTTCTGAAGCTTTTCATAGTTAAATTCACCGCCGGTTTCACATTTTTTGTTTACGCAGTAGATTTTTCCGTAGAAGATCCGGTGCTTTGTCCTGTCCGGCGAACGTGGATCTGAATCTTTGACAATCTGTGCGGCGAACGCTGAGAGAAACACGGGAGTTGCAGTATTGTCAGCATCGAGGTATGCAATCCACGGATTTTTCGCGTGCTCAAGGGCGGTGTTTCTTGCCTGACTTACGCCGCGGTTTTCTGTACGGATGAGTATGATTTTTCCAGCGGAGATTTCATCAGGGTAGCGATCTTTAATCAGCTGCGATGTTCCGTCTGCTGATCCGTCATCCGCAATGATAAGTTCGAAATGTCTGTACTGCTGGCTGAGAAGGGAATCAACAGCGTTGCAGATAAAGTCTGCCACATTATATGCAGGCATGATTACAGAGAATTCCGGCTGATTCTTCAGAACCTTGCCGTTTTTCAGGAGATCTCCGTTCAGAAACGTGATTGAAGGATCTGTGAATTCCAGAAGTTTCGCTGCCTTTGCCGGATTTTTGCTGATCAGAATTCTGTCCCCTTCGCTGAGAAATATTTCCATGTTCAGACGTGAGCTGAATCTTGACGTTTCCATGTAGGAATCATGGAGTCTCCAGCGGGTAAGTTTTTTATTGATGAAATATACAGGCGCGTCCAGACAAATCTGTCTCCAGAGCCACCAGTCCAGGTTTGCTTTTACCGGATTGTGCTCAAAATCGCACTGCATCAGAGCGTCTCTTTTAACCATGGTGCAGGAAAAGGTAAAAATCCAGTTCTGAACTCTGAAATCTTCCGGGGATATATATGTTTTTGTGGAGGCGAATTTTGTGTATACCTTTGCTACATGCTTCCTGAGCCCTCTGAACTCATCATCAGATCTGTCCCCGAACAGAGTGAGATCGTTTGCTATGATCCTTACGTCAGCATATTTTCTGATGCAGGCAACCTTTTCCTCAAGATAATTACTTTCCCATAAATCATCCGCTTCAAGGAAGGCGACATAGTCCCATCTGCTTTTTTCAAGACCGAGGCGTATGGTGTCTGGCAGCCCCCTGTTCACATTGTTTTCGTGACTGTAGAGGCGGAAGTTTTCGTTTTTCAGATACGGCTTTATTATTTCAGGTGAATTGTCCGTGGAACCGTCATCGACGATAACAACTTCATAATTTTTGTATGTCTGCTCCAGGATGCTGTTCAATGCTTCCGATATGAGACCGGAGTAGTTGTAGCTTGCCACAATTATGCTGATCAGCGGATCTTGATTTTTAAATTTTCTGTCAAGGCGATCCGCAATTGACGGTGCCGTTTCTGTGAATGCAGGATATATTTTTCTTTTTTCCGAGATACCTGTCTTCAGGTAATGGAGAAGAGGGCACATCCCCGCCTTCTCCACGTCGGAATTGAATACGAGATACAGGGAGGTGCTGAAAAGAGGAGACGGATCATATCCAAGAGTCCAGCCGAGAAAAACGTAATGCTGTACAGGCGTGAGAATTCCGGTGCAGATTTCTGGATACTTTTTCTGATACCATTTTTTATCGAACAGTCTGCTGCTGTCTACAAGCTTGAGATCATCGCAGGATACATTCATGGACAGCAGTTTTTCCGCTATGGTGATCATGTCTGCTGATTCAGCTGATGCTCTGTCTGTTCTGGCAAGGGCGGTGAATATGCGGTTCGCCGTCACCGTGTCTAAAGTATCCGGCAGCTGATATCTGCTGTTGATATCGACAGCGCTGACTTTTCTGAGATACTGGCTCAGAGGATTCATAAATGCAGGATCTCCGCTTTTGCCTTCTTCTCCTGTGCATGAATTTATGCAGGATGTTCTGCCATTGAAATATGCAGACGGTTTAAAGCCTTTTTTCCATCCTGCTGTAAGATAATGTTCAAGCGGTTCGACTGCCGGGCCTTCATCTGTATTTCTTTCTGAACTGCCACTTACATTTGCACGACTGCCTACATTGGAACTGCCGCTTACACTTGACCTGTCGCTTATATTGGAACTGGCGCCGATATTTGAACTGCTGTCCCCGTTATCCTGACTGTGAACACTTTCGCACGGAGTCCTGGCTTTTCCATTGGAATTCTTCAGGTAGTGTCCGGAGTACCATTCTTCGTCAAAATAGCCTGAATTCAGTATTCTCCAGATCTCCCTGTCACTCTCGGCATATTCCTTCTGCCAGATTTTCTCCCTGAATCCGAATTCCCTGCGATCCTCCTGAGACCATGCATTCTGCTCGTACATTGTTCTGTACAGCTCCGGTGATTTCCCCTTAAGCTGTTCTGTGGATATCTGGTGATGATGGAAGATCACGGCGTCTGCAGCGTACAGGATCCTGGATCCCAGAATGTTTCTGACGTAGTCGCAGAAAATCCGGTCGGAGCGGTAGTGCCTCCCGTGCTCTGCATCAAGTGACGGAAGTCTGTTGAGAATCTCCCTTTTTATGTATACGCAGAAGAACGGGGCATAGGTGAGTTCAATATCTGTACCGTCAGAGAAAAGAGGAACGTGCTCAATGTTTCTGTACACGGCAGAAAGGTTGATGTCGCAGTTTCTGTC
>CADBNP010000010.1 GCA_902796095.1 uncultured Aeromonadales bacterium
CGGCGGGGTCTCAGGAGCAGTGTAGCCTCCGCTCCTGACAGAAGAGTTTTCAGACAGGACGTTTTATCTATGTAAATCTTTCCCTGATTTCTCAGTTCCTCAAAATCTTCAAAACCGATCGGAAAATCAGTGCTTGAAACAGTCAAAATGAAGTCTCCATTAAATCGCAGAAAATTCCAGTAATTCGGATGCAGGCAGAATATCAGCCTTAAACAGCATCATTCTGCTATATTATTATCCTGTCCGCATCAGGATGATGCAATTTGTTCCCGAAAGCATAATCAGAAAACGGAGATGTAATTCATTCCCGAAAGCGGTAATCAGTAAATTATCAAACTGTCCTTCTCTCCAAATCCGGTTTCACTTTCAAAACAGTGTGGCAGACAGGAAATACGATCCGGCTGGACGATAATATTTCTCCTGCAAACATGAAGATGACATAGCAGACGCGCACATATGCCTGAAAATAAGATCGGTACCTTTCCTGAACATGTGCTTTAAGAACCTAGATGGAGCCGCAAAATAGCGGTTCTCTGTAATTCTCGGATGCATTCTCCCCTGTCACTTTTCCAGCTCAGCTTTCATTCTTCTCTTGTTCTGATACATATTGCGGTCTGCCCTGTCAAACACCGTGGCCACGCATGCATCATTTTCAAATTTTGCACAGCCGCAGGCAATTTTAATCCCGTCCCCTTCGTTATGACGCTGCATCGCCGACATGAATTCATCAATACGGGAATAGTCATCACCCTGCAGGATCACGGCAAACTCGTCCCCGCCCAGACGGTAAACCGGACAGCCTCTGAATATGTCGCCAATAATTCCGCTGGCATCCCGCAGATACTGATCTCCCGCCCGATGCCCGTCACGATCGTTAACCTGTTTTAATTCATTCACATCAAACATTACAACGGCAAAAGGAGACTGCATATGCTCGGCAATGCGGCGATCAATGATGTTTTCCTCCTTCAGATATGCATGCCTGCTCCTGACACCTGTAAGGGGATCAAGATTCGCAAGACTCTGTGCCGTTGCCAGACTTCTTTTGTATTCATTCTCCTGGCGTACCTGGGCATCCACATCCTTGAGACCTACAATCAGACGCCTGCCGTCCTTCTCGGCCACTATGGCGCATTCCAGCTGAACATAACGCGGTTTTTCCTCAATCATGACACGGTAGCCCAGAGAGAATAAACCGTTGCGCTCTATCTCCTTCAGAATATTTTCCCTGGTGAGAAGCAGAAGTATCCTGTTGCGATCGTCAGGATATGCATAACGGCGGAGCCCGTCTCTCATGGATGTAAAGAAGTCATTTCCCTCCCTGGCCGGCGAAAAACTCGCCTGATATATCTCGGCGGAGCTGAATTCACGGAAGAAAGCGGTCTCCGGATCAACAACATAAACGCACAGGTAATTTCCTGAAAGAGCGTGAAGACGTGCATAAACCACACGCTCCTCCGCAATGCGATCCTGCTCGGCAAAATGCCTTACCTGATCATCAATATCCGAAACCGTAATTACAATGATCCGCCGGTCATCATCCATCCTGGTAATCCGGTTCAGAACATGAAAGGCTCTTCCATTTGCAACTCTGCGGTAGGTAAACTCATAAGTAAGCTTATGCTCCAGAATATGGCTGAGAAACTGGTAGTTGAACACCTTCATGAAGTGTGACTGATCATCCTGATGCACATATATTTTCACTTCGACTCCGCAGCTTTCAAAGAAGTTGGACGCACGTCGGATCTCAATCAGCTTCCCGGTCTTCTCTTCATTTTTGAATTCAATAAACTCGTCGGTTTCAATATTTACATAGAACAGTTCAGTGTATCCGAAGGCAAGAGCCCGGGCGAGATGAGAATTAATGACAGCATTGGCGCTGGCATCCCTGTAGGCAGATTCAAGCATCAGCCGGTATTCCTCATCATTTCTCATCACTCCAAGAATAATCTTGCTGCCGTCATTTTCCTCCACGAGAGACGCTCTGATGTTCAGCGTGACAGTTCCGGAATTCTGCAGAATGCGGTAGCGGCAGCTGAAGAAACCGGACTGTTTTATTATCCTCAGTATATTTTCTTTGGTTAAGTTCTGTCTGAGGATCTCAAGATCCTCGGGAATAATGGAGTCTGAAGCGTACAGAACTCCGTCAGTAAAGAAGTTGTCCCCGTCGGAAGACTGGTCGATCTGCTCGTATCCACCGGACGGTTCAAACTGGACGTAATGATCCGTTTCAGGATTAATTGTATAAAGAGCAAGAAAATCCGGAAACAGAGAGGCGATCCTGCTCAACCCTTTTCTTTCAACCCGCAGCCTGTTCTCCATCTGACGCTGCTTCATGAAGGCATCGATGTTGCTGATGCCGGCGATAATGCGACTGCTGCCGTACATTCTGGTAATCTTCATGCAGACATAGACCGGGCTGCCCGTGTCAATCAGCCGGTAGCTGGCTGTAAAAGTTCCGTAGCAGTCCAGATCTCTTATCACATTTTCCCTGGTGAAGGTTTTTCTGAAGGATTCCAGATCGTCAAGGTACACACGGGGTTCTAAATCATGCCTCAGACTCTCAAAGAAATTGCTGCCGCTGCGCTTCATGTTAACTTCTTCACAGCCGACGCCGTATGTATACTCCACATAATTATCCGTGCTCAGATCCGCCACATAGATGAGATAGTAGTTTGATGAGAGAGCCCTTGCGATGTCGGCGTAAGTGGCGTCTTCCTCAGGATCCGTGACGGACAGCACTGCATGGCATACAGCCTTTGTTCCGCTGACAGGATTGGAGCCAATCATTCTGGCAAACGAATGGATTTCAGCTCCGTCAGGGAGCTTATGATCAAAGACGGCAAGACTCCCCGCCCTGTCGCAGCAGCGCCTGATCATTGAGCTGAAATTAATGGCGAAAGGAGATTCATCATCCCGGAAAAACAGAGGATCCTTCAGAATGTCGAGATTAAAAAAGCGCCTGATGAAGTCCTGATAGGAGCGATTGCTGCGCAGACATCTGATTTGCCTGTCGTTCAGCTCCAGGACCGCCACCGGAACGGCATTGAAGATATTGCTGAAAGACGCATCCCGGCAGCAGGTGACTGCACTGATATCATAGAGATTGATACGGCCGAGGCTTTCGTAATAGGATGATTCTTCCGGAATTTCGTGACTGATTAATGTGCCGCTGTCATGCAGTTTCCTGACTTCCTCGAAAGGAAGAGGTTTGCTGTAGTAAAATCCCTGAAGTTTTGAACATCCGATTTCCCGGAGAAACTCCACCTGCTCTCGGGTCTCCACACCCTCGCAGATCGTGTCCATGCCGAGAGACGTCGCCACCTTCATCATCTCCGTCAGCAAAACCTTTCCGTTGTTTCCGGCTTCAAGGCTCAGCAGAAAACTGCGATCAAACTTCAGCAGATCAAACTTGACGTACTGCAGAATATTCAGAGACGAGTAGCCGGTTCCGAAATCATCCATCCACACCCTGAAGCCGAGCTTCTGAAATCTCTCAATCTGCTCCTTCATAAAATCCATGCTGCCGCCGATTACGCTCTCGGTTATCTCGATGGTAATCAGGCTCCTGCTGACACCGGCGGCATCGACACGGCTTCTGATTTCCTCAACCATGTCGCAGGCATCAAAATCAGAACGGGACAGATTGATGGAATGCGGAACGACGTATATGCCGGCATTTTTAAGATTGCTGATATTTTCCAGGATCAGATCCAGCATGTGCAGATCCAGTCTGTAGATTAATCCCGAATCCTCAAGAGCCGGGATGAAGCTGATCGGGGCCAGAAAACCCCTGACCGGATCAATCCATCTTGCAAGAGCCTCCACATCGCAGACGCATTCACTGACAGTCCGAATGATGGGCTGCAAATAGAGTCTGATCCATCTTTCCTTTATTGCCCTGTCAATATTTTCTACAACATACTGCCGGAGTTCCGCCTCTTCGCTGAGTCTGCTGCTGAAGTATTCAACGGCGGTTTCATACCTGCCCCTAAGGGATGAACAGGCCATTTTTGCCCTGTCGCAGGCCACGCTGGTATGTATATTCTCGTTCTGCCCGATATAGACTCCGATATGCAGCGGAAGAGTTTTTCCTCGGTTCATCTTTCTGCATGCATGGATCGTCCTCTCAAGCCTGTCCTCCAGACCATCCTGCTCATTCTGGACGACAAAGTGATCCGCATTAATCCTGCAGCAGTGCTCTCTGCCGAAAATATCGGACAGGATTTCCGCAAATGATCTGAGAAGCCTGTCGCCGTCTTCAAAGCCGTGCTTCAGGTTGAAGAATTTCATGCCGCTGAAATCCATGTACAGCAACACAGGCTTTCCGCCTCTGCTCTGAACCACAGACTTGCCGGCTTCCGCCTGCTCAAAGAACCGGGTCATGTTGGGAAGACCTGTCAGATAGTCACAGACATCCGCTTCGGCTGCAGTGTTACCGTGAACGGAGACGCCTGCAGCGCTGAAAAGCTTCTGAAGATCTTTTTCGCCGGCATAGACACCCTCGTCGGAATACCAGATGTTAACGGTCTTATCCCCGGCTCCGTCAGTGACGCTTTCACCCTTTGCACGAATCAGTCTGAATTCCGGGGACATAGACGGCACATTCGTTCTGCATGTCACGTCAAAACTGCCGCCATGGACTTCAATACGGTATATCGCGCTGGAAATCCGCGCTCTGTCGTCAGGATGTATGTTTCCGCAGATGTCCTGCTCCATGGCCTCGTAGGCCAGGGAACGATCCCCGTACCCGAAAAGTCTGCAGAATCCGTCAGTAAGAACGACAGGATGCGCTCGGTTGTCGGCTAACCGTAAAACAGCCAGAGGTACGGCCAGATGCTCCATCATATTCCGTGCTGTGCTATCGTCAGATTTTTCCGGAGTGTTCATACATATCTCCCAAAATTAAAAAGGCATGGCAACCGGCTGTCATCGTATTTATCCTGTGACTGAATGCCGCAGCAGTCATTTCCCCGACAGTCCCCTGTACAAAAACGTAAAAGGGAAGGTGAATGTTACAGGAATTGGCAAAGCGGCAGTCTTTTCCCTGACAGTCCCTGTACAAAAACAGCACCGATGTCGACAAAGTCGATACTGAAGGCAGGGGAATTTCCAAATCAATTTTACGTTCCTGCCGGAACAGTCATAAAGCATAAACGCCGGTACTGCATTGTGCTTCGATTTACATCATCAAGCAATGCGGCATCACTTCATTCCTTTCTTTTCCCTGCACTTCCGTACACCGGACAGGCAGGTTCACAGTCAAAAAATTTTTCACTGCATAAAGATCAGACGGAAACCGGATCAGGATGCACCAAATACTCCTGCTTAGAAAACCAGGAGAAAAGCATGCGTTATCAAAAGAAGAACAGTACCTGCCATGATCAATTATGTCAGATGCAAATGTGTTTTCCCACTACTTGAAAGCTAAATAGTGTCGTATTTCAAAAAATATGATTGAAACGAAAAGAGCTGGATTGATCTGATGTAAAACGGAGAGTGAAACGGGTAAACAGAGAAACCGCTGAATAACTGCGAAATGAAAAAACGTATGATGATATCAGAACCCGGCATGATAACTGCAAACAGGTGGAAATGACATGCTGTGCCCCAGGAGCGTAATAAAATTCATGTCCCGGGCATTTATCCCTGCAGCAATCCGGCATTCTTCATTCAGTAAAACTGCCGGATTAACTCCGGTTATGTCAAAGACATTATCGATATGTGCATGAAGAATCCTAATGCAGAAGATTCAGAAACTTACAGCCGCAGAAAAACTGAAGGTAACAGGAAGTTTTTGGAGATGACAGAAAACAATTACGGAAAACTTTACAAATACAGGGTAACTGCAATCTCAAATGATATTTTGGACAGCATTGCCGCCGGAATTGAGCTGAGAAATATGCCGATAAAAACCAGCTGTCGGAAAACAGATCCTGGCATTTACGTTTTTTTGAAATAAAAACGGATCCCTGTCACTGGACAGTAAAATTTCTGAATCAGATCTGTAATCCCGTTCAGATCTTTTTAAAATCCAAGGTATGAGCCTGGTTTAGACAGTACATTCATGATTTAAAACAGAGAGGAGAACCTGTCGCAGTTCTGCAGATCCGCATCCTGAACTTTCCGGACTACTAAAACTGAAGTTCTCCGGAATTTATCAGATCCACGACCCTCTGATACAGCTCGCACAGATCGTCGTGATTGGCGGTGACATAATCAATCGATCCGTTTCTCACAGCCTGCTCCAGTTTCTTTGCCTTTTCAGAGAGATTAACAGCCCCGATGGTCATGGCAATGCCCTTCAGAGCATGAACCTTGATCATGTAGTTTTCCCAGTTCTGAGCCAAAAACAGGTCATTAATTTCCTTAAGGTGATTCCCGGAAGCAAAAATTTCCAGCATTTTTCTGTAGAAATCAGGTTTGCCCATGCTGTAGCGGAGACCGGTCTTCACATCAATCAGATCATCTGAACCTTCGACCTCGGTCTGATTTACCACAGCTGATACCCCGCCTTCAGCAGAAACACCGGAAGCAGATGCGTTGACGCCGTCAGCACCGTTCATGCCGGAATTTCCTCCTCCCGGGTAATTACATGTTTCCTGCTCACCTGCTTTTTCCCTTACAATCAGATTGTTCGGAAGATGTCTCAGGAGTATTTCCTCCAGCTCGCCGGGATCAATCGGCTTTGACAGAAAGTCCTGGAAGCCGAGAGCTCGATACTCCTCGGCGGCGCCCTTCATGGCATTTGCCGTGAGCACCACAACAGGAGTTGTTTCGCCAAAAGGCATTTTTCTCAGCATGCCGGTAGTTTCCACACCGTCCATAACCGGCATCATATGATCCATGAAAACAAGATCATACCGTCCGGTGGAGAATTTGATCATGGCGTCAGCACCGCTGGTGGCGCTGCACATCTTGCATTTGTACGGCGACAGAAGTCCCATGGCCACCTGAAGATTAAGATCATTGTCGTCAACAATCAGAATTGAAGCATCCGGTGCCGTGAAGGTTGCCCTGAATACATCAGCCACAGGGACATTGTCCTGATCGAATTTCATATTGCCCACCGGAGTCGGATCATCCGATCTGGTTCTTATGTCAAATGTAAATGTAGAGCCTTTTCCATATTCGCTTTCGACCCTTAAGTCACCTCCCATCATGTGAACAAGCTCTCTCGAAATGGGCAGTCCGAGACCGGTTCCCTGCACGGTGCGGTTTCTTTTGGTATCAACCTGGACAAAAGTGCTGAATATGTTCTTGATCTCCAGGCTGCGGATGCCGATGCCGGTGTCGGAAATCGAAAATATCAGATGATATTGTCCGTCATAGTATCTGGTGTCAGGCTCAACCTTAATTGTAATGGAACCGGTATGAGTGAACTTCACCGCATTGCCAAGAAGGTTTATAAGGATCTGCTTTATTCTTACCTCATCGCCGAACTGACGGTCCGGAATGGAGGGATCGACGTCAACAATCAGCTTTATGGGCTTTTCATGAAGTCTGACCCTGGCAAGAGTCACCACATCGTTGATCATGGATGAAAATCTGTAGTAGCTTTCTGCAATCTCCATTTTTCCCGACTCGATTTTCGAAAAGTCAAGAATGTCATTGATAATGGACAGAAGAGTCTTGGCGGAGGAGCGGATCATGGAAGCGTAGGATTTGGCCTTCGGATTGTCGCAGTCACGAAGGATAAACTCCGACATGCCAACAATGGCGTTCATCGGAGTTCTGATCTCATGGGACATATTGGCCAGAAAGTTGCTCTTTGCCGTATCAGCCTGTTTTGCCCGCTCAAGAGCATCTATAATCGCTGTCATTTCGACAAAGATGATGTTAAGTCCGATGATTTCATCATTCTGCAGCATCTGTCTTATGGTAATCTGGAAATCGTACTTCTCATTGTTGTGGTATGCCTGCACAAGATAAGGTTCCATCTCGCCACCACGGAGCACCCGCTGACACTTTTCCATAAAATCATCAAGCTGCTCTTCGGAAAGCAGGGTTCTGAGGGCCGATCTGAGAGGAACGCCGCGCTTAAGTTCCTCCTTATCATAGCCATTCTCATACTGAAAATAAACCTCAGAGGTCATGACAGTCTGCAGCTTGCTGTCAGTCAGGATCAGAATATAGGGAGATGATTTAAGCAGCTGCCTGATATAGAAAATGCGCTGATTGCTTCCTTTCTGAATATAAATCTGAGTCCTGGACACCTGATCGTTCAAGATACGCAGCAGCTCATTATCCTTTTTAAGCCGGCGTATTTCCCGGTTAAGTTTTTTAATTTCAAGCTGGTACTGTGATTCAGTTTCAGCTGCATCAGAGATAGCATCCATATATTAAAACCCGATTAGAAAATTAAAAAATCAGACAGATCAGAAAACAAAATTCAATGTCTAATGCCGGAGCACAGGGAAAGGTCACAGCAGTTCCGGCCGCTCTTCACCCGGCAGAAAAGTTTCGGCGCAGAAAAATCCGCCGCAACTCTGCGACTGTCCGCAGGGTCGTAATCCAGAAGAATTCACAGGAACCTGCGTTCGCCGGAAACCGTCGCGCCCTGCCGGTGCAGACGGCTCCCTGTGTCAAGGGGAACCACCACGGCTAATGGTCCCGAACGAAAAAAATCATGATTCAAAAATAATCCCGGGAGAAAACCCATGAACAGGCATGAAGAAACCCTCCGCGAAATATTCCCACCTGCAGTCATCAGAAAACAAGAAGAGAGAAGGTGAAATTATGGAACATGTTGTACTTCGTGTTTGTCTTGCTGCCCTGCACCGGACAGAACTCTCCGTAACTGTAGATACCGATAAGAGATACTCCCGGCGGAAGCATTCCCCTGAAGGCCTTGGCCTCGCCCTGCACTTCGGAGCCGAGAGCAAGGAAACGGGCGCAGCATGTACAGCAGAGCACTGTCTTGTATCTGTCCGGCTCGCTTCGGATAATTTCAACCAGCTTTTCAAAAAGATTCTTTACTGATTTCTGAACGTCCTCCCTGTTCAGAATGCAGATGCTGATGACGGCTCCCTCAGGTATTGTCCCGAGAAATGAACCGCTGCAGTTGTCATAATTGAGGAAGGAAAGATTCCGCACAAATTCTATGGTATCGCCGTTTGGATATTTGACTGTAACGACAAACGGAGACAGGATGTAGTCTCCCAGCACCATCTGACGGCCGGTTCCGTCGTAATCCTTCAGGAGATCACCCTTGCGCATGGCTTCAATAAAGGTCTCGTCCCCCAGCTTGTACACGTGATTGCGGCTCGCCTCGGTAACCACGTAGGAAAAATCCGACTTGCTGGTAAGAGTTGCCACGGACAGGGCCTTAGGTACAATGTTTCCTGAAATCAGAGCGATAGCCTGACCATTCCGAATGCTCTGATCGTTGCAGAAGATCCGGTAGTTGGTAAAGGAAAAGCCGTCGGAGGAAAGAGCCCCGCAAATCGGAATGTGATCACTGACTTCATCCAGCTTCTTCAGCACATAGTCTGCATCCACGTCACTTTCTTCATTCACAATTGAACCGAAAGTCAGCATCAGCTTCGGTTTGTCTGAAAGCTTCGATGCCGTGTCGCGATAGAGGGTTTCCATTTTCTCCTCATAGTTCTCCGTTTTTATTCCGGAGGAAAAGCCTATGGAAAACTCGCAGTCGTCGGCGGTAAGAAACATGACAGAAATTCCGATACCCTTGAACCCGCCCGGTTCAAGGAGTGAGGCCATGACAGTGCAGCCTATTACCGGAACGCTGAATTTTTCAGAAAGAAACCGGTAGAATTCAGGATAGTCTGTTTCCTCCTCCGCAAATACTATTGCCATACTGTTTTTCTGAAACCTGAAATCCTTCAACTGCTCTGAAATTTCTTCAACAGCACCCCTTAAATCATCAATTTCTTCAGTGTAGGCAACAATAGACTCCATTTTAGGTTCCTCTTTACAAACTTCTTCCTTTTACTTTTTTCAATTCAATTTACAGTACAGAATTATCAGTGCAGAATCTGTCACGGTTCACAGTTCAGACCGGCTGAACCTCAGTACACGCTTCAGATCCGTATCCGGCAATTCAACTCAATAAACATCATTTAATAAATTTAATTCCCTGCCAGTTCCTGTGCCTGCACCGGCATTCCGGTCCAGTCTGTCTCTTCAAGACTTTCATTACCGGAAAGCGAATACATTGAAGAACAGCAGCGCTGCACCAGCAGAGAAAACCAGGTTTACTGATCCTTTATCTCCGTCATGCGATTTATGTCAGTGCTGTTCTTTCCGCGCATCCGGTAATCCTTATCCTCATCAATCATTGTCAGCATAATTCTGGCAAACCTGGGATCAAACTGCGTGCCCATGCCCTTCTCTATCTCGCTTCTCACCACAGCCTGGGGCAAAGCTCCGCGGTAGCTGCGATCTGAACTCATGGCGTCATAGCAGTCAGCAACGCAGATGATCCGGGCGATTTCCGGAATGTCTTCCCCGGCCTTGCCGTGAGGATAGCCTCTGCCGTCGTACCTTTCGTGATGCCACAGCGCTCCAATATACAGACTCGGCATCACCGAAATGGTCTTCAGGATCTCGTAGCCTCTTGTGGTGTGGGACTTGATGATTTCAAACTCCTCGTTCGTAAGCTTGCCCGGCTTCTCAATGATTGACTCGGGAATAGCGATTTTTCCTACATCATGAAGAAGCGCTACATTGTATATATCAAGCTGCTCCTCCTGGGATTTCCCAAGACGTCGGGATATCTCCCTGGCATACATGGCAACACGGCGGGAATGTCCGTTGGTGTATGAATCCTTGGCGTCAATTGCACAGGAAAGGGCAAATATGGTCTGATCCGAAAGCTGACGGAGTCTTGTATTGGCAAGCATCAGCTCCCTGCTCTTTTTTCTGACCTCGTCCTCCAGAGATTTCTGCAGATGGCTGAGCTCTATTATTCTGCGGATACGCTGAATGGCAACCTGCATGACAAGCGGCTTGGAAATGTAGTCTCTGGCTCCTGCCTGGAAGATTTCAGCCTCGGTATCAAAATCACTGTCAGCTGTTACAACGATGATTGGAAGATTGTCGCATTCGGGGATGGCGGAAAGACGTCTCATAACGTCAAATCCGTCGATGTCCGGCATATGCAGATCAAGAAGCAGAAGATCCACGGACTCCCGTTCAAGGATGTCAAGAGCCTCACGGCCGGAGCCGGCAGTAATAATGTTGTATCGTATTCCAAGAAGATTGGTAAACAGAAAAAGGTTCATCGGCTCGTCATCCACCACCAGAATGGTATCCTTGCCGGTAACTGCAACTGCATCTCTTACCTTCTCAAGAACGACCTCCGGGACGGAGTGCCGTTTGATGAAATCCAGGGCACCGAGCCTGTATGCATTGGCTACATCTATCTTTTCCGTGTTCGGAATTATGAATATCAGATTGATATCTGCAATTTCCGGCTTCTGCCGGATATCCTCGATAATTCTGAACCCCTCCTCCTGATTGGATTCAAGTCCGAAGAGAAGAAGATCGTAATGGGCTGATGCCAGTTCTTCGGCACAATTCTGGATGGAGGATATCCTCCTGACATTATATTCAAACTCATTCAGGATCAGTTCAAGGATAGCAGAATTTGCCTCATCACTATCCGCAAGCAGAATTTTCTTCATTGTAATCAATCTTCAAGCAGTCAGAACAGTCAGTCCGGGCGTGAGCAAAACCAGTCAGCAGGCAGCAAACCGGCTATCACTTCCGGCAGCACCGGAAGGCCGACAGTAAGAACCCGGCAGTTACAGTCATCAGCACGCACTGAAGTCTGAGACTTAACATCCGAAACATCCGTAAAATCAGCAGCATCAGGCAGATCCGGAACGTTCAAACGGACTGTCAATCTGCCAACCGGCACGCTGTTAAACAGCAGGATCAAAAATTCTGGACAGCTAACCGGTACATCCTGACCGCATAAAAATACTAAAACTTAATCATCCATAAAAACATAAGTTAAGAATAAACGGCAATCTCAACCACGAAGCAGCAGTCCAGGTGGACACACTGAGACTGATCTACACTTATAAATTCTACAATTCAATATGAGAAAAAAATTAGATCTGTGCGGTAATCCGTGATGCATGGATGGAGCTAAATGAGTTACAGATCTAGTTTTTAGAAAAAAATCTATGTCACAAATTGATATTTAAGAGAATGGAAGACACTAGATATCGTTTTCAACTCTTTCATCGATAGAAGATGTTTGACTTTCTTTCAGCAGAAGTATGCCGCATCAAGTTTTGGAATCTGCAGTCTGATTGGCTGACTCATTTAAAAATCACTGTGATGACCGGCGTAACAAAAACTTTTCAAAACAGCCCCTTTCAGTTATTCTGCAGCAGAGGTTTATCAGATCTGATCATTTCTATTATGTTTCCAATGTTGCTGGTAAGCTGTCCCAGGCAAGCATGAATATCCTGGTTTAAACGCTTTTCCTGCTCTATTGCTATATCCAAATTTTCGGCAAGATTGCCTATCGCCCGGTTGGATTTGGAGTTAATTCCTGTTCTTTTCAGCAGGAGACTGTATGATAATCTCATGCGGCCTGTTTTTTCATTCTTCAGCAGTTTTTCGCTGTTGGGAAGAATATCCTCCTCATAAGATCCGGGAATGTGAAGAAGCAGAAAAAATTCAAAATTTGGATTCGTTACAGCAAGAATATCACCATATCTCTCGCCAAGAGCAACGACCTCCTCATAGCCTCCGGCTCTGGCACTGAA
>CADBNP010000011.1 GCA_902796095.1 uncultured Aeromonadales bacterium
GTTTTGACTTTCAAGTCAAAGCCTGCGGGTTATGATTACTCCTTAGCAGTTTAAGATAAGATCAACACTTTTCTTGAACATAGCCATAATTATCACTCCCCCAAAGTTGGTGATAACTTTCAGCCATGGCTCAAATCATTGTTACCGTATCTGAAGACAGCAGGCTGAAAGGAAGAAAACAGAATGAAGTTCTCCACCTGCCGGGTACCGGCATACTCCTGGGACCGTCTCTGTCATCATGCAATGTCCAAATTACATGCCAGACATGAAACTCTTTATTTTTCAAAGGATTAACAAAAAGATCTCTGCAGTTGAATTAACGAATATGAAAGGATTTTTTTATGAACATAACAGACGGAGAAATTAGTGTCAGGGTGCCCAGAAAGTTTTGGATGATGAAGCTGTCAGCTTATCAGCAGTTGATCCGTTTTCAGTCTTTTGACCGACGCCGGCAATTCGTAATTTAGAGCACTTTAGTCTTATCCTGTCTTTATCAGATCACTCAGGATAATCTTTCGTCATTTTCATGAAAAATTTCGTAACTAACCTCACCATATGAGGTTCTCAGCAGTCCGATGCTTCACTCATAATGCTACCTTCTTCAGTAATTTCCAGGTTTTACCTTTAATTCAATCTGTTAACAAGCAATACCATATTGGTCTATGGCGAAAGCTGATAGTGCTGATAAAAATGATCAAGACACTGCATCAGTTTTCCCTGCATCCTGCGAATCCCTGCTGACGCCATGCCTCATAAAGCAGAATAGAAGCAGAATTCGCAAGATTGTAGCAGCGGCTTCCCGGAACCATCGGGATCCTGATTTTCTGCTCCTCCGGAAGCGAGTCAGTAAAATCATCCGGAAGGCCGGAGGTCTCCCTTCCGAAAACCAGGACATCATTCGGAGAGAAATGCACTCTGTCGGGAAAGGTATGACCTTTGGAGGTGGCGGCAAACACACGTGCAGATGCCGGCATGGTGCTGAGACACTCCTCTAAGCTGTTATAAGTTTTGATATTGACGAATTCATGATAATCGAGACCTGCACGAAGAAGACGGCGATCATCGAGTATGAAGCCAAGAGGACGGATCAGAGACAGATCAGAGCCTGTATTGGCGCAGAGCCGGATAATGTTACCGGTATTCGAAGGGATTTCAGGACGGAAAAGAACTACATGCATAAAACAGGATCCAAAATACTCAGCCGGCAGATCAGTTCGTAAAAACTGGCTCACCGAAAAAAGGAACAACGGTGAACAATATTGCACACAGTCCGGTTTCAGTCAATGACCGAAAACTCTGTATCCGGCAATAGCATCTGCACCGGTACTCTGGTTCAACACCGCCCTCCTTTTCCTGTTTCATCCGAAAATCCTGACTGCATTTCCGAAAGTATCCCCGTCTGAGATCCAAATACAGTAAAACAAATGCACATCACACGAAGATTGCTATAACAGGAGCCAAAGAAAACACTTCAGACATTGCAGAACAATTCACTGCTGCTGCAGCCAGATCGCAATATAAGACAGACCGGCAATCACAGTCTGTCTGTTCGTTTTCTCAAGACTTCAGCGGACAGAGAAAAAAACCGTAACAGCCTAGCGGCGTAGGACAAATATATAGGGCGGTTCGGAAGTGGCACTGATCAGGGTATAACCGAGATGGGTGCATAAATTGGGTACATCACGGGTAGTTGCAGGATCATCTGCGGTAATTTCAAGAAGATCCCCCTCTGACAGTTCTCTCATTTTTTTGCGGATCAGCATCAGAGGTTCGGGGCAGCGTAGACCAAGCACATCCAGTTTCTCGGTTTTGCAATCAGACATCAGAACTCCTGTTCCCTCTGGGCAGCTCTGCGTTTTGACGTCTCCTCGGCCTGTAATTTTTCCTTTTCTCCAAGATCATGAAGCAGCAGATCTATCTTTTCCACAATCATGTCAAGCGTAATACTGGACATTGCCTTCGGATCACGAACTCTGGTGCGCCACGGCAGTTCTTCAGGCTCCTTTCCGTATTCACGGCGTACCAGACTCGCATAAACGCTTACACAGTACCTGCGATCCAGGTACGGTCCGACTCTTTCCGGATCATGGGTTGCGTACAGTCCTATAACCGGAGTGCCGACGGCATTGGCCATATGAACAGCAGCTGTATCTGCAGAAATCACAAAATCGGCAAGTCTGATGCACGCCAGACACTGCGGCAGAGTGGTACGACCCACCAGGGACAGAGTTTCCGGAACAACCGACGTCAGTGCCTGCTCAAAGAGTTTCTCCTCCTGGGTTGATCCGCCAATCAGAACAGGACGGACATTTTTTGAAACCAGGTATTTTGCGGTCTCGATGCAACTGCCGACAGGCCAGTCCTTGGATCTTTTACTGGTACAGGGAGATATCACCACCCTGTGGGCATATGATGAAACGCCAAGAAACTCAGAAGCCCGATCCATAAGATTCGGACTGAAGAAAAAATCCCACTCCGGAGCAGCCGGTCTGAGATCCATGGCGGCGACAAAGCCCATAAAGGCATCAACCATATGTCTTCCGCCGCCGGATGGAATACGACGGTTTATGAATAAACTGTGAAACTCTCTTGATCGTTCCGGATCAAAGCCAATCTTTACATCAGCCTTGATCATGAAAGATGCCAGGGAAGCACTCAGTGCATACTGCATAAGAAGAAGATAGTCGAAGGTGCGATCCTTCATCAGATGCCTGAACTCCTTCAGTTCACTTATCCCGCTTTTCCGGTAGATGATAAACTCAACCTCTGGCATCAGATCCTTCAGCATCGCATAGGCGGCCGGTCCGATAATCCATGTTATCCTGGCCTGGGGATTCTGCTTCTGAATAGCCCATACAACAGAGGCGGCATTTATGCAGTCTCCTATGGCTGAAAGCCTCAGAACACAGATACGCATGAAGGGAACTCCTTTAATCAGACGATTACTGGAAGATAAAGTTGGTAAAAAGAACCTCGCGGATCAGCCTTCTGCCCTCTCTCTCCTGAAAGAATGCATCCATGCGGCTTTTGCACTCGGCTATGATATCCTCCTGACCGTGAGGGGATGCTATGGTATTGATATCCTTGCTGTACACAGTGGTTATCACAATATCCCTCAGCACTGAGGCATTGTACTGGATTATCTCCACATCCGCAGGGTTGTCAACCATGATCTGAACCTTAAGTCTGACATAACAGATGCGGTTGCCGGGAGAAGCACAGTTGGTGACAATCTCGGGAGCAAGTTCATAATAGCTAATATTGCTTACCGGAGGCTGATCGCTCTCCTCCTTGCCGTGACCGCTGGCTAAAGCACTGCAGGCAACAGCCGTCAGCAAAAGAAAGGCAGTAAGTTGTCTCAGCATAGGAACTCCAAAGTCTGCAAAACAGAATAATTATACATCATCGCCGCACATACTCCACAGACACCGTCACGGTTTATCACAGGGAATCATCCGCATCGAAATACTGAGTTGGGATCTTGGTGCGTATATCCGCCGAGCATATGGCGATAACCAGCTCGCTGACAGGTGTCATTTTTTCAATATCAAAGCTGATCGGACCCTCAAGATCCATCTGCTTTATCATGCCCTTCTCCTCCATGCAGGAAACCAGCCACTTGAGAGTTTCCGGATTGCTGAACTCGGGAGCGAGGATCATGTGAGAATCAAAGCAGATCCTTGAAAGAGCCTTCTTCCACATATCCTCCAGTTCCTCATAGGTGACTGTGCTGTGGGCATTGACCAGAGAAAAGAACACGCCGTAGCGCAGCAGCGTCTCATTGGCAAAGGAGGAAATGATTTTAACATCCTCCTCCGCACCGCGTTTGATTTCATAGCATCCGTTAATATGAGAAATCAACTGCAGATGAGTGAAGGCACGGAGCAGCCTTATCACATATGTATCTATCTCATCTTTTCTTACGGGGAGATACATTTCGTTGTCCAGCAGATCGAAGACGGTGTGAACATAACGCAGCAGTTCATCACAGGACAGTCTGGCGGACAGCTTGATAAGCTTGAGAACAAAGGACTGAAGAATATACAGATGAAGAATATTGTTGCGGTAGTAGGTAAGCTGCAGGTACTGTCTGTGCAGCAGAGTAATTGTCTTTACGCCGCGGTAGGTGACAACTCCGAACTTGTTGAGATCCAGAGCCTGTCGCAGCAGTTCCTCCGGAGCGGCATACGGCACCTGGGTATATTTGTTGGCGGGAGCCAGCTTCATGCTGTCCATAATCAGCCCGATAACGTTGCACAGCTTTACAGTTTCTATCGTATAGTTTTTGCAGGACAGCAGAACCAGCGCACACAGGTTGACGCCGTTAAGAGCCGCGGCATCATTCATGTTGTACATAATTCGTTTTGCCATGGAGGTAACGCAGTCATAAAGCCAGGAAGGCTTGTATGCTCCTGTAGGATCCACACTGCTCCTCCATCCGGAATTGTACGTATCCATAAACCTGGTCATGGTCACCGGCTCGCCGAAGCCCACATACCCCTGGCCGTAGTTGCGGAGTTTTCTGAAAATCGAAAGGATCTGCCAGACGTTCTCGGCCTGTTTCTTGACGCCTCTCATTTCCTTTGTATAGGAGCCCACCTCCATTACATGCTCATAGGACAGGTATATCGGGATCACCGTAATCGGACGGGACGGATTGCGGAGCTGGGTCTGAACCAGCATGGAAAGGAGACCGGTTTTCGGATGAAGCATCCGTCCGGATCTGGATCTGGTTCCCTCAATGAAAAATTCGATTGAGTAGCCGTGGGAGCAGAGATATGCCACATACTCCCTGAAGACCGTGGTGTAGATCCTGTCTCCGTTGAATTTTCTTCTCAGAAAGAAGGCGCCGCAGTGGCGGATCAGAGTGCCGAAAGGGAAAAAGTTAAGATTAATGCCGGAGGCCACATGGGGCGGCATAAGTCCTGAATTGAAAATCACGTACTGCAGCAGGAGATAATCCATATGGCTGCGGTGACACGGAATATAGACTATTTCATGCCCGCTGTTGGCAATCTGCCGGACCACCTCGTCTCCGATTTTATTTATACCCTTGTACAGATGATCCCAGATGATTTTCATCAGACCGTTGACTCTGGTCAGAAGACCGTATGATATGTCAGCCGCAATTTCATTGACAATGCTCCTGACCTCCTTTGTGACAGCCTTCGGATCTGAAGAGGAATCTATCAGCCTTCTGATGTTTACATTTTCCAGAAGTTCATCAATCATATCCTCACGCTGCGGAAGACTCGGACCGTGGGATGAATTCACGGTGCGGTAGAAATGCATTCTGCCAAGTCTTTCAAGAAGCCTGGTTGCACGCTCCGTGTCGGAGAAATCAATTCTTGCCAGAAGATCCGACAGCATTACAGGCTGTGATATGAAAAGAGTGTGGAACCGTCCCCTGGTAATCACATTCTTCATCCGGTTCCATGCACTGGTGACTTTCAGACTTCCCGCCTCTGCTCTTGCCGCACTGTCGGTTCCCCTGATTCCGGGACTGCGGTTCCATACCGACGGCACGCTTATAA
>CADBNP010000012.1 GCA_902796095.1 uncultured Aeromonadales bacterium
GCTGGCACCTCTGACAAAACCGACAGATTTGGCATGTACCGCATAATACCCGTCAATTTCAACCTTTCCTCTTACGTTTAAATCTCCGAGAATCTCAATACGTTCAAGAGCATCTTTCTGGGAGCTGTATCCTGATATATGATTTGCTAGCTCGGTTTTGCCTGAACTTACAGTTTTCTGAGCATAGGTTACAGCCACTTCCGACGCCCGGTTGAATGAAACAGAGAAAGGGGAGCTGCCCGCAGGCGTATAGCAGTAATAGTAGGCGGACGTGCTTTGGTAGCTCGTATTGCTGATCTCTCCTCCAGTAATTTCTGTAATCTCTCCCGACGGATTAACGGCAAAATTTGTATCATACTCGGCGGGACAGGAGATGCTGCTGTCAGGATCCGACAGATGAAACGAGGAGAAAAGAACCATATTTCCACTGGCAGATTTGCCTGTCGGATGACTGTATGTAAATTTATATTTGAACAGATCCTTAAAAGGATATTCCAGATCTGCAGCAGTCTGCGTCTCCAGATCTGCAGCAGTCTGCGTCGGCACGGCGGCGGTTGCCGCGGCAGGAAGCAGCAGAGCAAGAAATGTCAGAGAAGTCAGGAAAGGAAAAAGAACTTTTTTCATATCAGTCTCCATCCACCAGGCCTGAATATACAGTTTTAGAAACAGAATAAAAGTCATCATCACCGTCTCGGCCGGCTTTACAGGATGCCACAGCCTTGAGGAAGTAGTCAGTCTGACTCGTATATCTGCCGAACTTTCCCGTCCTATCCATCACCGCCATCCTTCGCTGGCACTCGATTCTGACTGTGCAGCGGGAAAGAGCCGGGAATTCGGTTTCGCTGAAGGTGATTTTTTCCGGCACTCTGATACATCCGCCGACGGTTGAATCCCTTGCGGTGGAAGGTTCATCGGCACTGTGACGCCCAAGGGGATACAGTCTGTAGGTAGCGGTTTCAAGAGCCGAATAGGCAGCCAGCTCAGCATTGGCATACATGACTGCATGAACATGGGCATCAGAACTGTCCACCCGCATGCGAAACAGTGCGGCCGCCAGCATGCCAAGTACCACAATCACAAACAGAGCAACAGCCAGTGTACTGCCTTCTTCACGTCTGAGAATATAATTACGGTGCATTGCGTACTCCTATTCTCTGAACAATTCTGCCGTCATCAACTTCCATGTTCGGATACCGGAAGGTGTAAAGTATTTCCAGCTCACCGTAGGGATTGTAGGATCCGTCAACACGGCTGAACTGAACGTCGGACACGTTTTCCGCAATTACCGCACCTTTGGTTTCACAGTTGTAATCATCACCCGCGGTCTCATGATAGTAGAGTCTGACAGTTTCTGTTTCTCCGTCAAAACAGACTGATGCGTACCTCTTTGCCGGATCTACCAGATACATTCTTCTTGTTTCAGAGAGCGGAGCAAAGGAGCCCGCATTTTCAAGAGTAAACTTGTAAAGATTGCTGGAATCAAGATCCTCCAGTTTTGTTACCTTGTAATACACATCGCCATCGGAAGAACTGAATGCAACATATGGACTGTATGATGAGGTTGCAAGGGAGAAAAAAGGAGATTTGACAGCATAGAGAACACGCTCGTTCTGATCAAATCCTCCGGTTTCATCCTTTGGCACGTAAAAAAAGCCGAAGGCTGCCGACACCGGAACAAAAGTAATTCTTGTCCGATAGTAGCTGATTTTCAGTGAATTCGGGACTGAATTTTCATAAAGTTTGCGAAGTTTCAGAGTAAGGAAATTCAAATCGGCGTTCACTCTGCGGACAGTATTCGCCTCCACGTAAAAGGTCATGCCGTCCGCCACAAACTTTGAAGTCATGGCTGAAAGAACACCGAGTATTACCATGGTTACAATCAACTCAACCAGAGTAAAGCCTCTTTCTGATCTGATCATGGCTCACCTTAGCCTAAATATTGGCTTTTATGAATGAATAGTCAACTGTGTTACCGTCCCGCTGAAAAATACTGATATCAATTTTCTTAGCACTGTGATCATCGCTGCCGCTGCATTTCAGCTCGACGTATGATGTGCCGGAAAGACTCCCCAGCGGACACGGAGTAACGTTGATCCTGACATAGTAATCATTCAGAACTTCATTGAGTTCACTTTCATAGGAGAAGGTTTCAAAGAAAAAGGAGGCAGGAGCATAATCTCCGTCCCTGCACTGCAAACCCTCTGTCATGCTGCAGATTTTTGAGGTTATAAAATCATCCACATCATTAAAATTGCCGGCAGTGGTTTCAGAACTGTCGGTACCGTATGATGATTTGCACGCGCCGACTGTTATGCCGTTAACAGTTTCACCGCAGCGATAGAATCCTCCGCCGGGTTCGGAATTTTCATCAAAGGAGCGGATCGTAATCTCGTCTCTGATTTTATTGAAAATCTGCACCGACATCTGCTGCACCAGCGGATCCCTGTAGGCTTCTCTCTGGGAAATGAGCAGGGAAAGACACCCCGCACATGCAACTCCGAGAAGCACCATGCCCACTATAAGCTCTATAAGAGTAAAACCCTTTCCTGCCTGCCTCATGCCAATCTCTGTAAAAAAAACGCCCAGAACTCGCCGGCTCTGAGCGGTAAAAGCGTTAAGAAACTGTGTAATCGCAAAGAATTAGCACTCTGTTATAGTTGCTACAGCTGTAGCCGGGTCGTACACAGCAGGACTTCCACTGCTACCTTCGGTCATCTTAGCTTGGGTATACACAACCTCACACTTTCCATTAAATGTACTGTATTGATCACCACTGTTATTTTTGATGTATATGTGAGCCTTTCCGGTTTCCTCTACAAGTACGTAATCATTGGTGAAATCAATATCCAGCACCGCGCCCAGATCAGCCTGAGTTGCTTTAGGATAGCCGTAAACTATATTCACAGTCGCACCATTCACAGTAACAGTTGCGGTTGCCTTCTTTTCAGAAGAATTAAGCAGAGCTCTTGCATAAACCATCGCCTTTGCAGAATTCAGTGCAGCCTGTACACCCTTGAGGGAAGCAGCCTTTGCATCACCCTGAAGATTCATAAACTTAGGTGCAGCCGTTACCGCCAGAATACCCAGAATAACAATAACAACAATCAGTTCAATCAGTGTAAAACCGCCTGAAGACTTTCTCATAATGTGTTCCTCACTCCTTTGAAAATCAAAAAATCCCTCTTACAAACCGGAGCTTAAGGATCCAATCCCTTGCACCATAATCTATAATCGGCACTATAGTAAAATACTTTATATCAAAAAACAAAATATTAATTTTGATCCGGCGTCAAAAATCAATATATCGTCTTACTTTTTTGCAATTCCTGTACCAGTATCACATTTATAACTGACAGAACACTGCAGAAATCAGTTTAAAACAGTCCTGTCCGGAAAACGGTCCGTATAAACCGAACCATATGCACAGCAGCAAGTTCTGAAAAAGAATATCAGAAAAGGGTAATATGACCCTCAGCTCCTATCTCAATACCGTGACCGTTTTGTCCAAAATTTATTTTACATTCTTTCTTGGACGGACTTATGGTAACGTCAGCCGCTGCCGCACCTTCACCGCAGAAATGTACAGATCCGAGACCGTCAAAGATCACCACTCTTTTTTTGTCTGACGAACTTTCCACATTAAAAGTTCCATCAAACTCGTTGAAGCTCAGCCGCCCGGCACTGTTTGCCACAATTTGATCTGTTGAACAGTCCGGTACCTCCTGATGCCAGAATCCGCTGTTGGAAATGACGGCAGCAACGCAGGAACCGTCAGCCCGGTTCATATTTATTTCCTGCACCAGGCGAACCCTGGTTTCAAACTCATGCAGGTAGCCCTCATCACGATCGCTGTTCAGATTGATCATTTTCGATGCGACAGAAACAGCCAGAATACCGATAAGTATTATGACAGTTACAAGTTCAATCATCGTAAAACCAGCATTTCGTCCTTTCATGTCAGTCCCCGCCGGAGATGTCACACCATAACCCGCTCCGGTATTATGTCTGCTGCAAATCAGCCACAGCATACCAGGGCGGAAGCAGTTCCTTTCCTGCTTAATCTCAATCTCAGAATAATTCCCCACTGAATTCCTGATAAACAGACAGAACTCAAAACATCTGATAAGACAGAATTCCAAAATTCTCATCCGTTAAATATCTGTAATCCCGTGTTCTGAACAGCTGTGTCACAGGGTCCGCCAGCACGGATGTCTCCACACTGCCTGCCTGATCAGTGCCTGAATGCCACGATTGTGACTCAATAGTTTCCCTTCAGGTACATTTTTGTGCAATCTGGAAAACTCAGCCGGGTTATTCCGCATCACCTGCAGTCCGGCTGCATTCAGTCAGGAAATCCACCGGTCTGAATATTCCGCACCCGGCTCCTACTCACCCGCCTGCTCAGAATTGTCATTGTTGATATAGGTAACAACCTGACCTGAAGCCGGACGGTATGTGAAGCTCTTATACTTGGAGGTGGTGGTACCAGGCTCCTTGTAGTTGCCGTCACTGTTTTTATCCAGAGATATTACCAGATAGTAGTGACACTTCGAATCGTAGCCGGTACCACTCTTGGTGACAAAATACTTCATGTCGTTCTTGCTGGAAGTCACTTCATCGAAATTATCTGTTGCCTTTGGCGGATTCTGAAGGATCCTGTTCCAGATATAAAGGCAGCGTCTGCTGTTCAGACTTCCTGGCTGATTGGCATGAGAATCACTGTCGCTCGTATCCAGGGGATAGCCAGGAGAAACATAGCCCTTCTCAGTCTCCTCGGTTGTCGGAGTGGTAAGGAAAAAGCGGTTGCCGTCATACATGATGGTGTTGATCCCCGCCTCCTTCGTCCTGCCCTTGGCCTCCCACTGACCGCGAACCAGAAGAATGCCTGTGGCAAAGCCGCCTGCAACACCTTCAACACTGGCGTTTTTGGCCTCCTCTGTCACATCAAGATATCTCGGCAGTGCCGTCACTGCAAGAATACCCAGGATCACTATAACTATAACAAGTTCAATCAGAGTAAAACCAGAACTATTTTTCATATTATCCACCTGTTTTTTCCCGTACATTACTCCGCCGGAGTCCCGTAAAGTCTTACAGTTCCGTCGGCAAAAGTATATTTCATATATCCGTCGTCACTTACATTATAAGTGCAGGCACTGTCGTGATTGACAGTCTGTGCCTGTATTTTTCCCATTACCTCAAATGAGCTTTTCTGAAGAATGCTTTCCCAGAGTCTTTCACATGGATTTGTACCGAGATTCTTCCGTTTTCCCACAAAATGTGCATCCTCCGCCCAGCCGGCTGAATTCAGCTTATAGGAAATACGGATACTGTCCTCATCCTCCCAGCCCTGGACGTCAATAAACTGGGGCGATTTCTTGCCGTTGTTGATCCAGTACACATGCACCAGCTGCACTCTTTCGGAAAATGCGGCCTTCAGCGTATCCATGGATGCCATGGCGGCATCATCAACATTGGACATCAGATGCCTGAGACCTGTTCCGATCAGGATCAGAATTATCAGTATGCTGATCAAGAAAATATACATTTTAGTCTGATGATCATCAGAAACTGATTCCTGACTCATAATCGTCTTTCCCGAATCCCTTCTAACAGCAACATCTGCATTGTTTCCC
>CADBNP010000013.1 GCA_902796095.1 uncultured Aeromonadales bacterium
CTTACCGAGGTCATATGTTTCTGTCTATCAAAAAAGCTGGCGGTGGTAGATATCTTTATCTTATCGAGTCGGTTTACGATCCGGATACGAAGAAAGTCAAAAAGAAGGTTGTTCAAAATTTTGGTAATTATGATGAGTTCATTGAGAAGTATCCGGAAAAATATAAAGAACTGGATGACAAGTATGGCAAAAGCAAAGAAAAATTTAAGGCACAGAAAAACGAGACAATCAATGCATACTTTTCAGCGAACATAAGTTCAACGGATGACATTCTCAAAAATTTTAAAGGGTTATATCCGCAAAACCTTGCCCATCTCATGCTTCTAGGAATATGGAAAGATGATTTGTTAATGCCCAAAATAATCGATCGTATCAAAGTTCAGGAAGGTCTGGTGTTTGAATACAGTGTGTCTGAAATTGCCTTGTACTATTCAGCCCTGAAACTGGTTTCACCCATGTCATATCTTGCCGGCAAGGAGCACAGTCCAAGGTTTCTGGGTGATCCAATGAGCAGTTACACAACGGATGATATATATCGATGTCTGCATTTTCTGTCTAAATACAAAGAACGCATAATGAAGCATTTGTGCAGCAGGATTGATGAAGTGGTACCAAGAGAAAAATCGCTTCTTTTCTATGATTGTACAAACTGTTATTTTGAAACTCCCAACAACGATGTTTACTGGAATCGAAGAAAGGCTCAGCGTATTCTCAGACGTAAGCTCAGGAAGGAGATACCGGCATATAAATCCCTTTCAGATCGTGCTTTGAATACGGTAATCAATGAATCGCCGGAATATTGCCGGATGCTGGAGGAGTTCATAGAAAGTTTGGGAGAGCCTCTGCGAATGCACGGGGTCAGCATGGAAAAGCGGTATGATCTTCCGCTTATTTCCATATCTTTAGTTATCGATGAACATGCAATCCCTATAGATTTTCAGATATATGCAGGTAATCAGGCTGAAGCATCAACAATGGTTGAATCAATTAAACAGCTCAAGAAGAAGTATGATATAAAAAATGCCGTAATGATAGCCGACAGTGCACTTAACGGAACAAAGAATCTTGAGATGCTACTCAAAGAGGGACTTGGGTTTGCCGTAGCAAAATCAGCTCTTACCTTCACTGATAAAATCAGAAAGAATGAACTGGATTTATCGACATTTTCAAAAATAAAAGATGAAGCAGGAAATGAAACAGATTTTCTTTACAAAATCGTTCCGTATCAAAATGTTAAGTACGAACGTACGATAGAGAATGAAGAACGGATATCCAAGAAGTATTCAGTTGACTGCAGCATGATGATTACGTTCAGCGAGACCAGGAAAAACCGGGATATAGCAACATTAGAAGAGAATATTCAGCAGGCAAAGGCTGCCATAGAGCGAAAAACTCAAATCAATCTGACAAAGAGCGGCTGGAAACAGTTTGTTATCACTTCTGATGAAGTGTCGGAAAGTGCTGCAGAAAATCACTCAGTCTCAAATCAGGAGACATCTGAACAAACAGACACACAGCAAAAAACAGCTTCAGAAAGCAAGGCGGATAATGACGAAAAGCAGAAGAACAAAGATAAATCCGAAAATAAAGAATCAACAAAAATGAAAAAATCCGAGCCTTGCATAGCAGTCGCCCTTAACGAAAAAATAATAGAAAAACGACGACAGTGTGCCGGCTTTGCCGCTATTCTTTTTCATAATCCTCCTGGTTCAGAAGAAACAATGGAAGCAGAGTATGTAAGTTCACTTTATCATCATCTTGTTCAGATAGAAGAATGCTTCAGAATTATGAAAAGTGAATTTGAGATCAGACCTCTGTTCGTCAGAGATCGGGACAGTGTAACCGGTCACGTGCTTTTATGTGTAGTTGCTTTGATTATGGTGAGACTCATACAGAGAAGATCTGCAGAAAAGGGGTACACCATCACAGCTGCGAAACTAAAAGAAATCATGAAAGATCTGACCATGCAGACACTTTACCGTGATGACAACCATTGTGTATATTTAAAATCAAAGGAATTCAATCTGGTAAACGGATTAAGAAACGCAGAAAAAGAAAATACATCTTCAGAAGCTGAACCTGATTTTTTGTTTGAACTCCTAACAGGTGAAAAAATGCCGACGGTTGCCACCATGGAAGAACTTCGCAAGATATTCAAGATTAAATCAATGAACAGATCTGAAGAACAGATACGCCAGCTGAAATGCTCTGTTGAGGCATAATGTAGCACCATATAATTTCAGAAACAAAAACGTGCTAAACCCTTGGCACGTCTAGGTTTTCGTAATTTTTTTGAGCATTTAGCTGCGGAACACAGGTCTTATGCTGACGGCAGGAGGGACCTTCTTGCAGATATTATTGCGATCTGTGCTGTTATTTAAGTCACAGATGTTATAGCTCCAACC
>CADBNP010000014.1 GCA_902796095.1 uncultured Aeromonadales bacterium
GAAGAAAAGTATCGCCCGCAAGAGATCCGCAGGAATTGTTGATTACCTTGAAATGATCGATGTCAATAAAAAGGAAGAAATCAGAGGATGATCTGCCGCGGTTTCTGTCTCCCGCCTCCTTGACCTGCATCAGGCGGTGCTGCATGAAGGTTCTGTTGTGAAGTTTGGTCACCGAGTCATGATTAAGAACATAGTCTATCTGGGTTCTGATCTGCTTGTTTTCAGAAATGTCAATAATGATGCCCTCAATTACATGATCACCCCTGTCGGCATCAAAATGCTCATTACGTTCGGCAATTCTGAGAGACATCAGAACAATAAAACTTGATCCGTCCTTACGTTTCATTGCAATTTCACGCTTTAATCCGCTCTGATTGGAAAGAACCAGATCAGAAAGCAGATCATTCGATTCCATCGGATTTACATGCACCGCACTGATATACGGACCGACGGACGAGCACATATCCTCAAGATTGCGAAAACCGAGCATTGCAAAAAAAGCCTTGTTTGCAGTCAGCACCCTGCCGTCAAGATCAGCTGAAAAGAAACCTTCAGAGGCCTGATGATACATATCAATAAACCGCTGGGAAATGGAACGGTTCTTTATGCCTGCCGCAATCCTGCTGCTCTTTTCCACATAGGTGCGGTAGACAAGAGCGAAACTGAGAGAGAAGGATCCAAGAGCTGCAAAGCAGAACATGACAGAATCCGTGGCAAAGCTGATGTAATGAAGTCCGAACTTGACCAGCAGATTTGTAAGCCAGCACACCAGAAAAAAAAGTACGGAAACAAGGCTCAGCTTCTGAAACAGCACACATCTCTTCCAGATTACAAATCCCATGTACATATAAACTATGAAAAGCAGAGTCATGAGAAAGAGATTTGCGTACACTGAGTAGATTACATCTATGAACCAGCATGCAACCGCCATAAAAAGAGGGAAAAAGATCAGAAGGCGGTTGTTTTTACTGAAATGCCTCACCATGGATATCTGTCTGAAA
This sequence comes from uncultured Aeromonadales bacterium, assembly GCA_902796095.1. Lineage (GTDB taxonomy): Bacteria > Pseudomonadota > Gammaproteobacteria > Enterobacterales > Succinivibrionaceae > UBA2804. The sequence goes on from CADBNP010000014.1 coordinate 1,002, forward strand.
ACGTCGCCGAACGAAAAAATCAGACCCACAAAAAAGAGGTTGGAAATGCAGAGGTAAAGTTTCTGTGTGTTGACAGATCCCGGCAGAAGGCCGCTCATGAAAATCAGACCGCTTAAATGGAGCAGCAGAACCAGGGTGCACAGACAGAAAAGGGCGTAATAGAGGAATCGCTTCTCTCTGATAAATCCGAACATCAGAAGACTGAACAGCGAGGCAAGAAATATAATGCCATACACCACACCGGAAAAATTCTGAGCTATGGCTGCCCGGGAAACATACTTTCCCATATGGGACAGACGGACAGGCACAAAAGCCGGCGTATCATTTATCACCTTGATGTAGACATCAAAACTTTCATCCTGCTTCATGTAGATAGGAAAAACAAAGTTTCCTGCAGGATACGGCTTTGATTTAACACCGAGATCCATGCCTGTGTACCAGAACTTGTGGAGCTGTCTGCCACGGGTATCTACAAGAAAGACCTCGATTTTATTGAGCATGAAGCTGTCAAGTTCCAGCATTACAAGAGTGAAACTTCCTGAATCATTACTCAGTCTCACTCTTGACCAGTAGTGTTTTCCCGGATCGCCAACCTTCATGTAACCGTATCCGTTGGGACGCCACTCTGTCATATGCTCAACCTGCCAGGTCCACGTAAAATCCTGATAGGTGGAAAGACTTTCAAGACGGGAACCTACATTCTCGTCAACAAAATGATCGATAATTCTTATGGTCTCTATGGCATTGACTGAAACAGAAAACAAAACCAGTACAAGACAGAGAAAAAATCGAAGCATCGGAAAATCTTCTGAAAATTTGAACAATAAAAAAAGGGAGATCACATGATCTCCCTGGGGAGTCAAAAAAAAATTAGGCTAAAGCAGCTTTTGCCTTCTCAACAAGAGCAACAAATGTTGACTTGTCCTGAATTGCAATGTCGGAAAGGATCTTGCGATCAATTTCAACAGAAGCCTTCTTTAAACCGTTGATAAACTTGCTGTAGGATATACCGTTCATACGTGCAGCAGCATTGATACGAACGATCCAAAGCTGTCTGAACTGACGTTTCTTCTGACGACGATCACGGAAAGCATACTGACCGGCCTTGGTAACAGCCTGGACTGCAACTCTGTATACACGTGAACGTGCACCGTAATAACCCTTGGCAGCCTTTAAAACCTTCTTGTGACGTGCATGGGCAGTAACACCGCGCTTAACTCTTGGCATATTCTATATCTCCTAATCTTAAACAGTTGGCAAGCACTTAAGAACTCTCTGAAGATCACTATGATGGATCATGCTCATAGGACGCAGATGACGCTTACGCTTGGTAGACTTCTTGGTAAGAATATGCTGCTTGTTGGCCTGCTTGCGCTTGAAACCGTTGGCGGTCTTCTTGAAACGCTTCCAGGCACCCTTGTCATTTTTAATTTTTGGCATTATAAACTCCGCAATTGGAAAATTAATAACAGGTAATCAGGAGAACGAAAAACGTTACTTTAGGTTCCTGACTACTACTTCTTTTTTGGCGCCAGAACCATTACAGCCTGCTTGCCCTCAACCTTGGACTGAGTTTCAACAGCTGCAATATCAGCCACATCACTCTCAATCCTCTTGAGAACCTCCAGACCCAGATCCTGGTGAGCCATTTCACGGCCTTTAAACTTAAGAGTAATCTTAACTTTGTCGCCGTCTTCAATAAAGCGCTTCAGGTTGCGTAGTTTTACCTGATAGTCGCCTTCATCAGTAGCAGGTCTGAGCTTGATTTCCTTCACCTGAACCTGCTTCTGCTTTTTCTTCTGTTCTTTCTGAGACTTGCTCTTCTCATAAAGGAACTTACCATAATCCATTATCCGACATACCGGAGGCTCCGCATTAGGACTGATTTCAACCAGATCCACACCTGCATCAGCAGCCATTCTCAGTGCTTCATCCACCGATACAAGACCTACTGCATTACCGTCAAAGCCAATAAGACGGATTTCCTTGCAACGGATCTCACCGTTAATTCTTGTTTTCGGTGCTCCGCGCGGGGTTTTCTTTGAATTGTTTATGGTTTATTCCTCCAAAAGTTTCAGACTGCGTGTCTCAACCTCGTTCAGCACCCTGCTGATGAAATCATCAAGCCTCATCTGACCGAGATCGACACCTTTTCGTGTACGCAACGTTATCACGTCACTTTCCACCTCTTTTGCACCGCAAACCACCATGTAAGGTATGTGCATTAAGGTATGCTCACGAATTTTATAACTTATTTTCTCATTTCTCAAGTCTGTTTTAACTCTTAAGCCGGATTTAAGCATTTTTTCAGTAACTGCTTTTACATAATCAGCCTGAGCATCAGTTATATTCATTACAACAACCTGAATTGGAGCAAGCCAGGTAGGGAAATAACCGATGAAGTTTTCAGTAAGAATACCTATGAATCTTTCAATCGAACCGAGAATTGCACGGTGGATCATAACAGGGGTATGCTTTTCGTTATCCTCGCCGATATAGGTAGCTCCAAGACGACCGGGAAGAGCGAAATCCAGCTGCACTGTACCGCACTGCCATGCCCTGTCCAGAGAGTCGTGTAATGTAAACTCTATTTTCGGACCGTAGAATGCACCTTCACCGGGCTGATACTCAAACTCAAGACCGTTCTGCTTCAAAGCTTCGGCCAGATCTGCTTCGGCCTTGTCCCACATGGCATCATCACCGATACGCTTTTCCGGACGGGTTGAAAGTTTAACATCAATGTTGCTGAATCCGAATGTTGCATACAGATCATAAACCATCTTTATGCATCCGCTTACCTCATCCATAATCTGATCTTCAGTACAGAAGATGTGGGCATCATCCTGTGTAAAGCCTCTGACACGCATCAGACCGTGAAGCGAACCGGAAGGCTCGTTGCGGTGACAGCTGCCGAACTCGGCCATGCGTATAGGAAGATCGCGGTATGACTTGAGACCCTGATTGAAAATCTGAACGTGCCCCGGGCAGTTCATAGGCTTGATGGCATATTCACGGTTTTCCGAACTGGTGGTGAACATGGCGTCCTTGTACTTGGCCCAGTGACCTGAACGCTCCCAGAGAACCCTGTCCATCATAAAAGGACCCTTGACCTCCTGATAGCCGTATTCCAGAAGCTTGGAGCGGACAAAACTCTCCAGCTGACGGAACAGTGTCCATCCGTCATTGTGCCAGAACACCATTCCCGGAGCTTCCTCCTGCATATGGAACAGATCCATCTGTCTTCCAATTTTACGGTGATCTCTCTTGGCCGCCTCCTGAAGATGCTGAAGATATCCGTCAAGCTGCTTCTTATCCGCCCAGGCAGTACCGTAAATACGCTGAAGCATCTTGTTTTTGGAATCGCCTCTCCAGTATGCACCTGCAGTTTTGAGAAGTTTGAAATGGTGACAGAAGCTCATATTCGGTACATGAGGACCGCGGCACATGTCAATATACTCAAGGTGATGATAAAGTGCAGGATGATCATCCTTTGATATATTCTCGTCAAGGATTGCCATCTTGTAGGTTTCACCCCGATCCCTGAACACATCGTAAGCCTTCTGCCAGTCGACCGGCTCCTTTACCACCTGGTAATTCTGTTCTGCCAGTTTGTGCATTCTCTCCTCAAGACGGGCAATATCCTCTTCTGTAAGGGTATGATCAAGATCCACGTCATAGTAGAAACCCTTTTCAATAACAGGACCGATAGCCATCTTTGTTTCAGGCCAGAGCTGTTTAATGGCATGACCTAAAAGATGAGCACAGGAATGACGGATTATCTCCACACCCTCATCATTTTTTGATGTGATGATGGAAAGCTCGGCATCCTCAGTAATCAGATCACATGCATCTCTGAGGACTCCGTTTACCCTGCCCGCAATACATGCCTTGGCAAGTCCGGCACCAATACTTTGTGCAACCTCATAAACGGAAACTGAATGATCAAATTCTCTTTTACTACCATCAGGAAGAGTAATAACTGGCATTTGTAAAATCCTTATCAGTGGTGAC
>CADBNP010000015.1 GCA_902796095.1 uncultured Aeromonadales bacterium
ATGCAGTAGCCAAATTTATGCCGAGTTCATTGTACATAGCTTCGCACTGACGTTTGATTTCGCGATCAACCCTGAAACTGTAATTCACTGTTGATGAAGCCATGGCAACCTCCTTCTTTTTTACATTTCATAAGTTAATTGTATGTGTATTGTATGTTAAATGTAATTATTTTGCGTTGAATTTGTAGTATGATTCACAATCAATACCTCATCTCTGACATGACGAACATCGAGGATGTTTTAAGATTCGATTTCCACAATGTCACCGGTCTTGAACTCGATGGTCAGCTTGTCGGGATGCACGGTTATTTTCCTGATCCAGTGTCTTACCGGAGTCTCATCAAACTCCGTGAGCTCCGCGCTCTGGCCTCAGATGATCCAATTCTTTCAGAACAGGTGGTTATGAGACACTGTTTATTATGATAATAAAAGGATTTTATAGAATTTAAGTATACATGATATGTTTATTGTTTAATAACATATTGATTTATAAGGAATAAAAATATGGCATGATACTTGAAATATAAAGAGTAAAAGAAATTAACGGGATTACATGAGCAGGTGCCATGAATTGCAGGTTGGCTCTGTTACAGGTTCAGAATCATCTGTTCATAAGGCGACTGCTCCGCAGTAATGACAGCATGGTGGCAACTGAGGAGTCATCCTTAAAGATCTTCGCAGTAAAGATACCTGATGCTGCAGGAAATATCAGTTGCCCCACTTTCTCAGTAAACTTTGATTAAGCAAAAAAGGAGAAGAAAAATGTTTGATGTAGAGAAAAGAAATAATCTTCCTGTTTCAGCAGGCTCATGCAGACGCCGTTCGATGACGGTTGTGGATACAGTGGACAGTTTTGCCGATGCCGCAGGTGAATTAGGCGCGGCTTCCAGAAATTATGCCGAGTCTTTAAAAGTATCGTCCCAGAGAAGTCTTATCAGATCTCATGAAAAGCTTAAGGAGACAATAGAAAACAGCACACTGAGCGAAAGAATGCTTCGTGAGATCCTCGGGGCAGACTACTATCGCTATCGTGAGTGAAAACGGCATCTGTTTAAACATCGTATGAAAAGGAGAAAAATATGAAGAATTTGACTGAATGCAGACGAAACGGCAGGACCTCATCCGGTTTTACTTTTGACAGTTTTTGGGAAAATGTGGCTGCTGCCTGTTCAGATTCCGCCGAAGCTCTCAAAAATGTTACCAGTTCAATGAGAATCAATTCTTTGAGATGTCGCATTGAAACAAGGGAGGAGTCGAAGAAGCATCGTGACTATCTTCATTTCACTCAGGAGGAAATGGACAGGTATCTCGGTCCGGATCACGGCAGCGGCAAAGACTGGTGATACAGTTGATGACGCCGGGTCAGTAATCCGGGGATGCAGACCTGCAGGATCCAGGAATAACGGCAGTGCGAAAGAAGAATTTTTATGAAAGGAGATGAAAATATGGGACTGGTCGAGAATTTATTTGAAGCAGCCTTCAATATTGCTGCAGCTGCAGTCAATACAGTAAAGGCAATGCCGGAAGGACTGAACAACGCATGCGCAAGTTATATGAGAGAGCGTATTTCAGAGATTGCCGCAGTCATGAAGAAAAGTGATGAGAAACGTTTCGGACAGACTGCCCCCAACTGGTTCTATATTGAAACGTCCAAGAAGCTCTTAGTGTCCGATTACAGAATTCCGGAAAATTTGAAGTCCGATTATCAACGCTACAGCAGTACATTCGGGACGATTACGTGGGACGACCCGGAGCGTGATTACAGAATTCCGGATAATTTGAAGTTCGATTGTCTACGCCGCAGCAGTACATTCGGGAGGATTACGAGGCACGATTCGGATCGAGACAACAGCTGGTAACACTGACAGCAGTCGGACCGGCGAGTCATGGATGGCATGTCTGCATGATCCCGGAACTCAGCCGGAGAATCGACAGTACAGAAGAACGAAATTTATTGCAGGGAGAAGAAAATGGGCTTTATGAATAATTTGTTTGAAGCGGCATCCAACATTGCTGCCACGGCAGTCAACACCGCAAAGTCACTGCCCGATGGGTTGAACAATGCACTTGAAGGCTATGTGAGAGACCAGATTTTACATACAGCTTCACTTCTGAAGAAATGTGATGAAAACCGCCTGGGCGGCGCCGCACCTAACTGGTTCTACATGGAAATGGCAAAGAAGAGCATCCTGTCCGATTACAATATTCCGGAAGATCTGAAATCCGACTATCAGCGCTACAGCAGTACTTTCAGCATACCTGCTCTCAGAGAAAACCATGACAACTATCGGCGTTAATGTGAGACACGGATGTTGATCACGGACAGAGACATGGCGAGGATAAACTTTTACGCAGAGAAAACATATCCCTGAAAATAAGATGAGTCTTTTTAAGGTGTTAGCAGGGCTGACGGATTTACCGGATTTCTTTCCCGTCCGGTACTGTCTGTCAGCCTTTTTAACTCTTCAGTCCACTGTTTCAGAAATCCGATTTTTTAGAAACATTCCATTTTTGGTATCATTGATTCATGTATGAAGTGATCCAGTGAGTAAAGAGACAAATGGCAATCAAAAGATACGGACTTCGATCCAGGGTTATTATCTACACATTGCTCCCCGTGGTTGTTATCGGCCTGTTTTTTGCCGGCAACTACATGCTTAACCGTTATAATCAGATTGAAAACAGTATTATCGAGGAGGGACTGAGCATTATCGAACCCATGTCTCTTGCACTCGAAAATCCCTATAATGAAGACGATCAGCTGATTATCAAGAAAATTATCAACTACGTTCACCGCAAGCATTCAGATTTAATTGACTGTATCGCGGTTCTTGACGATGCCAACAATATCTACGCGGTTTCCAACTACTCGCAGGATGTGGACAAATTCAAGGACAGCAAGAATGAAATGCTGTCTCCGTACACAAGCGTCCAGTTTCATCAGAACTATATTGTGATGAAAACCCCGATCTTTTCGGAAATCACCAGAGATTCCCAGGGGTACATCAAGGGTATCCAGATAAATTCCAGACTTCCTTCAGAGCTGATTGTACGCGGTTTTGTCTGCGTCAAGCTCAACAAGACTCCGGCTCTTCTGGCTCTTTACAAGGATCTGACTCTGTCTCTTTTTGTTGTGCTTGCCGGTCTCGTGCTTGCTCTCATTTTTGCCACCAATCTGATCAAGGAGGTGGTTGAGCCGATAAAGCGCATGATAAAGGCCATAAATTCCATTAAGGACGGACAGCTGGATACACGAATAACCGGTGGCATGTACGGCGAGCTTGAAAGACTGCGCTCCGGTATAAACGGCATGGCCCGATCCATATCGGCCTACCATAATGAAATGCAGCAGAGTATAGATCAGGCGACTTCGGATCTTCGCCAGACGGCAGATCAGCTGGAAATACAGAATGTTGAACTTGAACTGGCAAAGCGTCAGGCTCAGGAGGCCGCCAGGGTAAAAACCGAGTTTCTGGCCAATATGTCGCATGAACTGCGTACACCATTAAACGGTGTCATTGGCTTTACCAGACAGCTGCTTAAAAGCAAGCTTACTTCTTCTCAGCATGAATATCTGATTACTATAGAGCGATCCGCAAAAAATCTGCTGAGCATAATCAACAATATTCTGGATTTCTCCAAACTGGAGGCGGGAAAACTTACTTTTGAAAGAATTCCTTTCAGTATCAGAGATACGGTGGAAGAAACTCTTATGCTTATGGCACCTTCTGCCCATGAGAAGAGTGTTGATCTTTCATTTTACATTGATCGTAAAATTCCGTATCTGCTGGTTGGTGATCCTCTGCGTCTTCAGCAGATTATTCTGAATCTTGTTTCCAATGCCATAAAGTTTTCTGAATCCGGATCTGTCAATCTTAATATCCGCTGCGTAGAGCAGAAAACAGGTCAGCATGACGAAGATGAGAGGATCATGCATGTGGAATTTTCTGTAAGGGATACCGGTATAGGCATAAGTACATCCCAGCAGCAGAAACTTTTTCAGCCCTTTATTCAGGCCAACAATTCCATTTCAAGAACCTTCGGAGGTACGGGTCTCGGTCTGGTTATTACCCAGAAGCTTGTTAATCTGATGGGTGGCGGCATAACAGTTAAATCCCAGGTGGGAAAGGGATCCGTGTTTGTCACTACTCTGCCTCTTGAGCTCGCACAGATGCCGGGGGAGCAGAACCCGGTCATATCCCAGATGCAGAATCTCAATGTTCTTCTCATTGATGCGAATCAGTGGGCACGTGACTCCATGAAACAGCTTATGGAGGACTGGAATATGAAGGTTTATGCTCTTTCATCGGTGGAATCTGTCAGAACCCTGCCTGTGCAGGACTTTTTTATTTCTCTGATTGCCGTGGATGAGCATACGGATCGCAATGAACTTGCCTCCTGTTTTGATGAACTGCCCCATGATGCTCCGTTTATAGTTCTCTCTAATTCGCATGATGTGGAAATCAACAACAGATATAAGCGCATGGGAGCTTTTGACTGTCTGATTAAGCCTGTTCTGCAGGAAAGACTGCTGGAATGCTTCAACAGACGTCTCAACAATGCGGAAAGCAGTGATGCACAGGAGGATGATGATTCGTCCGAACACAAAAAGAACCAGAAGCGCAATATAAGTGTACTGGCCGTGGATGACAATCAGGCAAATCTCAGGCTTATCACAACTCTGCTGGCGGAAAAGGTTGCCATGGTGGACGGTGCCATCAGCGGCTCCATTGCCGTGGAAATGTGCCGGACCAAAAATTATGATCTCATCTTCATGGATATTCAGATGCCGGTTATGGACGGTATCAGCACTCTTAATCATATCCGAAATGACGAGCACGGCAGCAATACCAGAACTCCGGTGGTGGCCGTCACTGCATTGGCGATCCCCGGGGAGCGAGAACGTCTTATGAAGCTGGGCATGAACGAATATCTTTCAAAGCCCATAGACGAGGTCTCTCTTACCAGGCTTCTGGATAAAGTCGGAGATATGAGCAGTTCCGAAATTACGGTTGAGGAAAATGTTCATGATGAATTTCTGAAGGGGAATACAAACTCCATAAGAGATCCGGAACTCGCCCTCAGGCAGGCTGCAGGCAAGAAGGATCTGGCTCTTGAAATGCTGGAAATGTTTCTCTCATCCATAGAGCCTGTTCAGGATGCCATCGGCAGAATCGATACGATTCAGGAGCCTGAAATGATAAAAATTATCCACAAGATGGCAGGCGGCGCGGCATATTGCGGCATGCCAAAGGTTCAGAAAATATGCAATCTGGTTGAGGTCGGACTCAGGGGCGGAAAAAAACTCAGGGATGTAGAGCCTGAACTTTATGAGCTTGACGATATGCTTGAATCGGCAAAAAAGGACAGGAATCTCTGGATTGATGAACTGAAGAACTGAAGAAGTCCCGGGATGGTGCCATGTCTCCGGAACAGATATGCTTCCGGATCAGTCACAGTTATGTAAATCTGGTGGACTTGATCCAGGATCAGATCCTGCGGTATAAAATCTCAGAAAAGGTCCGGCTGTCAGATTTGAAATGAGGCTGACTGAACCTGAGCGTTTCGCAGCATTATGTTTTACAACGTGCTGTCGGCGGCATTTTATTCTGTTGTTAAAACAGATTATTGTGCTCTGTTTTTAATCACCGGACACGTTTTTGAACTGAGCTTTTCGGGAGACCCCGGAGTTTGTGATATACTGAATGCACGGGGGTGTGTGGAAAACAGCAGCTCAGTTTCCTGCATCCTGCTTTTTTTCTGCTCATCTGCTGCAGTACAGATTTCCGTGTCAGCCTGTTTTTAAGGGTATTGGCAATACTGTAAAATCGTCTTTTGGAATGGTTCAATGGTTGCAATAAGAGAAACTCACGACAAGGTCAAATACAGTCTGTCCGAATGGAAGAAATCCTTCAATGTCAACGAGGAGGATCGCCAGGTCATCCTAGACACCTTCGGTTATTGCAGTGCACTCTGTCCCGACAAGAAGCTGGAGGAACGCCTGCAGAAGCGCAGTGCGGAGATGATCGGTATTCTTCTCACCATTCACATGGACATAGCTACGCTGCAGGTGGCAATTCTCTACACCCACTATACGGAAAAACTTCTCACTGTGGCACAGGTGGAGCGGGATTTCCCTCCGCTGGTTTCCTCCATTCTGAAGGGTGCCATTGACATGGAGGCTATCCGCTTCCTGCAGAATATGGGGGGCGGCCAGGCAACCGAGGCTCAGATTGACAATGTCCGCCGCATGCTTATCGCCATGGTGGAGGATATCAGATCGGTTGTCATCAAACTCTCTGAACGCATTGCCTATCTCAGAGAGGTAAAGAATGCCGATGAGGAGACCAGAGTTCTTGCCGCCAAGGAAATATCCTCCATTTATGCACCTCTTGCCAACCGACTTGGAATAGGTCAGCTCAAGTGGGAGCTGGAGGATCTTGCCTTCCGTTATCTTCATCCTGATACCTATCGCCAGATCGCCGAGCTACTGGATGAAAAGCGTATTGACAGAGAAAACTATATCAAGGAATTTACGGCCGAGCTCAAGCAGGCTCTTGATGATGCCGGAATCGAGGCCGAGGTGTACGGCCGTCCGAAGCATATCTACAGCATATGGCGCAAGATGCAGAAGAAGCATCTTGATTTTCACGAGCTGTATGACGTCAGAGCTGTAAGAATCATCACCAAGGAGCTTTCAAACTGCTATGCCGCTCTCGGAGTGGTGCATACCCACTGGCATCATATTCCAAAGGAATTTGACGATTATGTGGCCAATCCCAAGCCTAACGGATATCAGTCGATTCATACCGTAGTTCTTGGACGCGGCGGAAAGGCTGTGGAAATACAGATCCGTACCGAGAAGATGCACAAGGAGGCGGAACTTGGTGTCGCGGCTCACTGGAAATACAAGGAAAACAAGAACAACACCGACAGTTCCTATGAGGCGCGCATAGCCTGGCTCAGGAATATTCTTTCCTGGCAGGAAGACATGGTGGAATCCGGACATATGGCGGAGTCCGGACTTGTGGAGGAATTCAAGACTCAGGTCTTCGAGGATCGTGTATATGTTTTCACGCCCAAGGGTGATGTGGTGGATCTGCCCAGTGGTGCGACTCCTCTTGATATGGCATATCAGATCCATTCCATGATAGGTCACCGCTGCATAGGCGCAAAGGTCAACGGCAAAATAGTTCCTTTCACCTATCAGCTTCAGACCGGCGAGCAGGTGGAGATCCTTACCCAGAAGGAGCCGAATCCCAGCAGGGACTGGCTTAATCCGAACAACGGCTTTCTTAAGACTTCCAAGGCCAGATCCAAGGTTTCTGCATGGTTCAAGCGGCTTGATCGGGAAAAGAATCTTGAAGCCGGACGAGAAATTCTGGAAAAGGAACTCGAACGCAACGGTCTTGATATTGAGAAGCATGCTCTGCAGGATGCACTTTTAAAGGCCTGTGACCACTATAACCTGACAAATACCGAGGATCTCATCGTAAATGTGGGTGCGGGCATCATAAAGATAAATCAGCTTATCAACTATATGGAGCTTGGTCTCAAGGATCGTATCACCATAGCCGCGGAGAATGATCAGGAGATTCTGGATCGTTATGACACGGAAAAAACTGCCAGAGGTACGAAGTCTGAAAAGGGTTCCGGAAATATTGTGATTAACGGAGTCGGCAATCTCCTCAGTCACATGTGCCGCCACTGCCGTCCTGTGCCGGGGGATGATATAGTCGGTTTTATTACTCACGGCCGCGGTATTACGATCCACCGGGTGGACTGCGTCAAGTTTGCGGATCAGAACAAGCTCTATCCGGAAAGAGTGGTAGAGGCAAACTGGGCCGTCAACTACTCCCAGGGCTACGCCATTACCCTGAGAATAATAGCCGGAGATCGGCCGGGACTGCTAAGGGACATTACTACCGTAATTGCCAATGAGCGGGTCAATGTTATGGGGGTCAGATCCAAGTCCAATGTAAATACTCAGACTGCTGACATAGATGTTGATCTTGAGGTTTACAACGTCAGTGACTTAAGCAAAATCATTTCAAAAATAAATCAGATTGATGATGTTATAAGTGCCAAAAGACTGTAGCTGAAATCATCATTCTGCCGGAGCGGGGGGCGGCTGTGTATGAAGCGTTTGATTGAAGCTCTGATTTTTTACCGTCACTTCTTATGCTTCAGTTTCTGCTGTCTGATTCTGACAACCATGTTCAGAACTGTCGGCGCAGGCATGCTGCTTTCCGGCAGTGAGACTGATTTCCTTTCTTTTCTTACATCCGGTGCCGTTACTGATATTCAGGTTGTTGCATGCGCACTTCTGATCCCGCTGGTGCTGGTTTTTCTGATCTCTGTCATGCCGGAGGAGTCTGCAAGGTACGTACGCAAGCTGGAATATTTCTACCTTTTCTGTTTCATCAACATCCTTTTTCTCGCTGAGCTTGTATCCTTTTTCTTTGTATTCATGACCGGATACCGGCCTGGGGAACTGTTCTTTGACGACATACCCTGGGTAGGAAGTCTGCCCGTTTTTCTTTATGAGAGCAGCACAACTCTGTTTTTGGTGGTTATTGCAGCATTTCTGATCGGTGTTATGGTGTTTGCCCGGCTTGTTAATTTCTTTTTTGAGGAATATCCGAGAGCAAAATTCATTCCGGCTCTGACGGCTTTTTTTCTTGTGGGAGCTGTACTGTGGTTTTCAGTAAGAGGATCCTTTACCGGAGAGGTTTATGATTATCGCAGTCATTTTTTTTCCTATAACCGCATAAGCAACACTCTTGTTTCCAATTCTCTGTATTCACTTTTTGATTCTGTCAGAGATCGCAGCAGAGATGTCCGTGTTTTCAGCGAAGCTCTGCCGCCAAGTTATGTAATTACCAGAATAAGACAGGATACGGATTTTGACTATTCTCCTGCCTATACGGATCCGGCCCGTCCCACCATGAATGTTCTCCGATCCTCGGCTGACGGCCGTAAAAGGAATATTATCATGATAGTTCGTCCGTCTCTTGGAGTTGAATTCTCCAGAACATACGGCGGACGCAACGTATCCCAGAGTTTTGATCGTATATGCCTGACCGGACACTGCCTGCTCAACATGTATGCCGTATCAAGATCCTCCACGGTAAATCTGGAAGCGCTGACATCCGGTGCAGTGCCGTCTCTTCACGGCGCCTTTACGAGCAGACTGGGAACCGGGGATTTTTACAGCATTGTTCAGCAGCTTAACCGGGCCGGATATGCAACAAGTTTTGTATATGGTGACCGTCTTGTCAGCGGATCACTGAAAAACTATATTGAGCACAGCGGATACGGAAGGGTTTTCGGGTATTCCTCGTTTCAGGATCTCAGGTATGACGGGATAAACGGTGCTGGTGACGAGGATATCTACAGTGCCGCTATCGGCATCATTGACGAAGCCTATGCTCATGATCAGCCCTTTTTCAGCGTGATCAGAACAAATTCAGGAAAATATCCCTATGACTATCCTGTTTCCAGGGTGGAGCCGTATTCCGTGGAAATGGGAGACACTACCGTTAATGCCTTTTATTATGCAGACAGGATGATGGGTGATTTTTTTGAAAAAATCAGGGATCGGGGATATTTTGAAAATACTGTTATCATGGTTGTGGCAGATCACGGCATAATATACCGGGACAGCAGTCTTGTTCCCCTGGAATCTTTCCGGATCCCCGCTGCATTTGCCGGAGGTGGGGTAAAACAGTATTTTGAGAAAAGAGCGGTAAGTCAGATTGACATTCCGAAGACAGTTCTTGATCTGGCAGGAGTCAGTGCCGCCGTGCCGGTTGTTGGTCATAATCTGCTGGACCTTCCCGACAGCTTTGCCGGGCGTGCCGTTTTAAGGTATGAGGGCATGTTCGCCTATCTTCTGCCTGACGGACTTATGGGAGTTGTAATGCCGGGCGGCCGAAAGCTTACTCTTCGGCATGAGGATTCCGGTTTTCTGCCTGTTCCTGACTCCTCTCATTATGCGGAGGATCTTGCTCTCTGCTACGCGCGGTTTGCAGATATTATGCTTGAGAGGACGTGGTACGATGTGACG
>CADBNP010000016.1 GCA_902796095.1 uncultured Aeromonadales bacterium
ACATCCGGATCCGCATCTTCAAAATAACTTTCCATTCCTTTCTTCACATCAAGTACAAGAACAATGGAGTCATCATTTTCAAGACGGCAGCCTGAAAAGTCAAATGTATCGTTCATTTTGAAGCTCTGCCCCAGTACAGAACATACATTCTCCGGCCGACTGTCAACTATCTTGAAAAAGACCCAAACCAGAACAAACCCGAGCACTGCACAGACGAATGAATAGCAGAACAGCTGCAGCAAATCAAGTACACCGAATTTATCTGTACCGTTATCTTTCTTACTCATATTACCCAACAAGCAACCGTATAAGAATCAACTGAACCGAAAATAACCGGACCTCGCACCCCTGTAAGCACAATTTACCTTCAAAAGAACTTTTCTGACAGTCTGCAGAAATATCCTTATCACTGCCGTGCTTACTGTCTATTGTATTTCAGTTTCCAATTATTGCCATGAATATTATCATCCAAAACCATGTTTTCGCTCTTTATCACACAAAAATATTCTCAGTTGAAGAAAGACTGCAGACTTGAGAGACAGTGAAAGAGCACCTAACTCCACCGTAAACAGATATACGGCAGGATCAGAATTCAGCACGAATGTATTATCGGCTATTTGAAGATTTTATGAAGTACTGATAAATTTTCAGATACACACTGCGGGATCTTATGGTGTATAAGCCAGGACTCTGGATTGCGGACCAGCAGGAACTTTGCCGGATGACCATCTTTATATTCATAAGGAAGAAACAGCACTGTATCCACATCCTTGAAAACATTCTTTTCGAACAGATCCGGACTGAGAACCGATTTCATGATAATGCGGTTTGGAATTATCAGGCAATGCTGATTTTTCATCGAATCAAGGCACTTCTGTATTTCTGAACATGTAAGAATAATCGGTGTCTCACACCTGTCATTCTCACTGAAGCGAGAATACTCCGGAGACGCGGTTTTACCGTCCTCTGAAATGACGTATGCAACGACCGTTGAATCTGATTCAACAGATATCAAATCTACAATCTCACTGAATTTCATTGAACTGCTGCCATAGGCTGAATCAAAGGCAAAACAGGAGATTTTCTGGATAAAATCGAGTCCCTCGGAGTAGTACTGTACGATTTCCTGAAGGTTTTCCGCCTTTTTCTCCGTATTCTTCTCATCCGTGTTTTCTATCATCGATCCGTAAAGCCACAGACGATCCTGCTTGTCATGAGTTACATAAAGCCAGTCTCTTACCGATACAATACTTCCGTCACTGCGTTTAAGAGAAAAATCAACTGCCACCCTCTTACCTGTAGTAAGAGCCCTGCTGAAGCCGGTATTGAATATTTTCACATCCTCAGGAGTTGCAAGTATACTCTGGAAAACTCCGTCAAAATTTATCTTGAGATCAGTACAGTCATATCCCGTCAGAATGGTAAACTCGCGGTTTACATATTCCGTAGTACTCTTGCCGGCCATAAGACTGCGGTGAACCGCACACGGAATAGCCTCGGTAAAATCCTTAAGCTCCATCTTAAGATCTGCAAGAGCGGTCTTACTGCTCTCATTTTTACTTTCATCAATGAAAATAATCTGAATAAACCTGCGACCGTCGTCACTTATGCACAGCTCGGCCTCTCCACCGATTGTAACAATATAGCCGGATCTGTTTATGACATGAAGATGAACCTCTGAACGATCACCTATTTCACTGAGGCTGGATACCAGATCAATAAAATTGGCGATATCATACGGGGCAATCAGATCTATCTGCTGATTTCTCATGCCTTCATAAAATTCGTCATGGGTATAGCCAAAAATTCTCAGAGCCTCATCGTTGACATTAAGATATGAGAAGCGTCTCCAGCGGTTGAGACCGTCAGTATTGACGGCAAACTGCATGACACCTATCAAATTGCTCTTAAAGAATCTCTGCTCCCGCATCAGCACGGAGCCGTTAATCTTTTCCTGAACTATCATCACCCTCTGGGGAATACCGAGTTTGTCACTTTCAAGCAATACTATCTGCAGCTTCTGCCAGCACTCATTTCCGGGCAGCTTTCGATTGCGATATGACACAGATATGAAAAAATGATGATCATTAAGAGACTGCTTGATATTTTCAGGACTAAGGATCCAGCGCATTCTTGACTGCTCTGGCAATTCAATTTCAGTTTCAACAAAGATACGCAGCCAGTCCGAATAAACTTCCTTCTCTGCCGGATCCTCGAATGAACTGTCCTCCATGGATCTGAGGCCGCAGCAGTAACAAGAACCGTCAGACAAATCCACAACCATGCAATTGCGGTATTTCTGGGTAATTCTGCTGGCAAAGTTGGCTATATCCTCACTCTGCTGAACCTGAAGGCTGACATCCATCTTAACCCCCTGTAACGATTAGAACAGTTTAATAACTTAAGAACATTGAAAACGAAAACAAACCGAACCTGAAAATTCTTCTATTTCAGAGCATTGCAATCATGAACAGTAGCCTTCACCGTATAGAGCAGAACCTTGTCATGATAAAAAAGGTAATCAACCTCATCTATGGCCAGATTTCGGCGTATCTTTTCCAAACCGTCACTGCAAAGTGACTGCGCCAGATATTCCTTTCCGTTTTTTTTGACATCAAGCGGAGTAAGCTCACCGCTGAAACCTGTTTCAGCACTCCGAAGAGCAAAAGATATCAGAAGTTTATTATTATCAAATCTGAAATCGGTGATCAGGCTGCTGCCATCCTTTCTTGCAGATGCATTTTTCTCGTAGAGGCTGTTAAGATAAAGCTTTCTGTTCTTGTCTGTTGTCTCGGATGAGTTCCAATCCTGATCAACACTGCTCAGCACCGAAAAAAACAGCGATAGGAACACAATGACACCTGTAACTGCAACAATAATGACAGACTTGGTTATACCGGACTTTTTGGCTTCGTCATCAATCATGAGATACCGGTCCATCTCGATCTGCCTCTTGGCTTCCCTTACTTTGATTTCATGCAAATCCTCCTCTGTCAGAGGAACTTCCACATCATCCGCTTTGGATTCAGCCTCTTCGCCAGTATTATTCAAATCAACCACATCAAATCTCCTCGGCCACACAACTGCCGTACCAGTATCAGTTTACATGATTACAGGTATTCAAAACAGAAATCTGCTCGATTTTTTGCAGAAAATTAGACAGGTAGCAACAAGGCAACCAATGAATCAGAAAATTCATTTCAAAAATCAGGAGAGAATCACTGACAAAACAGCTGCAAGAAAAAATGTTATCCTCATCAAAAAAGCAATTTATGTGACTAATATCAAACAACGATAAGAATTAAAATAGACAGGTTTTATCAAAGTTCACCAGATTAAGAAAGCCACCGTAAAACAAAAGGATCCCTATGGCAGCACAGATTGTACCAACAAGCCGCAGTATTATTCTTAACGGTTCACACGAAGTTACTTCCGAAATTACATCCAGAATAGTAAACAATGATCTTGACGTGCTGTTTCTTAATTATGATCTTGAACCGGTACAGTCTGGTGATAATCAGACCCTGTCAAACAGTCCGTTCTTCGGACTCGGTTTCAACCACATAAATTTCAGAATTGTCATAGGACCGACTGTAACAAAGCTGTTCGGCATGTTCCAGCAGTGCACTGCTCTTGAGGATCTCCCCTCTTTCAACACAGAAAAGGTGACTGATTTCAGAAACATGTTCAAAGACTGCCCGGCGCTTAAGAGGGCTCCTAAATTTGACTGCACCTCCGCCATAAACATGCAGTCAATGTTTCACGGCTGTCAGATGCTTACTGAAGTTCCGAGGTTGGTCACTCCAAAGGCTGCAGTCATGCAGGATATGTTTACCGGCTGCTACAGTCTCACCTCCTTTGCTCTGCCGGATACATCACAGGTCAAGAACATGCAGAGTATGTTCAACGGCTGTGCCGCAATCAAACAGATAAAAAATCTGCAAATGAACAGCGTCACAAATGCACAGAATATGTTTCACGGCTGCATTGCACTGGAGGAAGTCGGCGATCTTGATACAGAAAATGTGACAAATATGCAGGAAATGTTCAGAGGATGCAGAAATCTTAAAACAATCGGAGAAATGAATACGGAGAATACAACCAATATGAACGGCATGTTCTTTGGATGCATGGAGCTGACTACAGCTCCGTTTTTCGATACATCATCAGTTGTCACAATGAATTCAATGTTCGAGAACTGCCGGAATCTCACCTTTGTTCCCCTCTATGACACTGTCAGCGTAACATCCATGGAATCCATGTTCAACGGCTGTTTTCATCTGACATCAGTTCCGTTCTTCGATACCCGCAACGTTGTCAGTATGCAGGAGATGTTTGAAGGATGCTCAAATCTTGCCACGGTACCTCACTTTGATACCACAAAGCTGAAGAAGTCACAGGATATGTTCAGAGGATGCCTGAAGCTGTCATCGATGCCTGCCTATTATGGCAGGTAACAGCGCCCTGGAGTAAAAGAAATAAAACTTCCCTGTAAATCTGATGACTAAAGGATTAGACCTCTCCTTAGTCTCCAGTCAAACCTGTACGACAACCATGACAGGATACAACAGAAAGTCGTACTCAGAGCACCGGCAATGCTGTGTGATACGCTGGACTGACTGAGAACTGAACTCAGTCAGCATGACAGAAAGACAGAACTCTAATCACCCTTTGGTTGATAAAGCATCAGCTGTTCCATATAACTTGTATAGGTTTTCAGTTCTGCGCGATGCTGTTCCATTTCCTTCTTGCAGGTTGCAAAGGAATCCTTGTCCTCCTTGCCGTCCTGCAGATCGGAATCATTATTCACCAGTTTCATGTCAAATACCTGCATATCCTCCACAGGACCATCAAACCTAATCTGTCCCATGTTGTATCTGATATTGCAGGTAAACCTGCCTGCACCGCCAACCGGCACTGAAACAGGTGTAAAGCAGCGGACATAATTGGCACCGTCATATTTTCTTTCGTAATCCGGTGCACCAAAAATCTCCATGGTCAAATCAATCTGAAGAGCAGGAATTGTATAATTGGAGCCGTTGAAAAGGTCAAATGAAAGCTCCACTCTGTTTTCAGGATCGATGGAGCTGTTTTTCATTCTCTTGTTCTTAAATTCAAGACCGCTCTCATAACTTCTGTAACAGTTTGCTGAAGTCTGCATGGATTTGGATATGTCCTCAACCTTCTCCCTAACCCAGTTTTTTGAATTCTCAACCAGCTGATCAATAGTCTTACCGGAAAAAATCTTGACACGCATCTGATCTCTGCTGACCGGATCCGATATTTCATTTACAGTATCACGAGCCTTGTGAAAGGCAAGATCAAACGCGGCGCCATTCCTTTCAGAAAGTCCTTTCTTCATTTCAATATATGATTTCATCAGGGCTTCATCACTTGATCCATCCAAAACAGGATCTCCACATCCTGAAAGCCCCAGGGAAAGAAACAGAAGAATCCCCGGAATTTTGAAATCCAACTTAGGATATTTCATAAAAAACCACCGTACCATAAACAAACTAATACAAAGTACGTAGCGTTCCAATATTTACAATCGCTTAACAGACATACGCTAAAAACGTGCACATTATAAGGTATGATTGAACTTTTAACAAATTATGCCTGGATCATCAGGCTGTAAGTGAATGCCAAAAGGAGCGAAAAAGGGAATGACAGGAAAGTTGCATCATTGAAAGACTTTCTTATTCACCTCTATGTCTTTTCAGAAACACCAGTCTTCATCCGCTTTTCTGACAGAGTCAAATCGCTTTATCACTGCTTTTTGCTGTCTGATTCCTGCTGTTTAAGCTCAAGAATGGGCTTGTAAGGAGGACCGGAATAATCACCGTTAACGGAAGTGTTATCTGAAATAATCATGGTAGGATCCCTGAAATGCGGAAAGTTTTCAAGGCTGTCACAGCCGTTAAAAGCCCCGTTTACATGCCGTACATTAGAAAAATCAAAATCAGGAAGACGACAGACAGAACGGCAGAATTCAAACATAGCACTGATATCCATAACCTCAGATGTATCAAACAACGGAACGTCTTCGAGAGAAGAACATCCTGAAAACATACCTGCCACCAGGATGATTTTTCCTGAATTACAGATCCTGACTTCCGTAAGCTTCCGGCAGTTCTTAAATAAAGCCGACACGGTTTCAACACCCGGAACATTAAAAAACAATGCCTGGCGCAGAACTGAACAGTTCATAAATACCCCGTCGGCATATGAAACCTTTGGTATGTTGTAAAAAACGGCCCGCTCAAGAGAAGAACAGTTGCTGAACATGAACTGAATATTCTCCGCATCCTGCATACCGGTCAGGCAGGCTTCCCGTAAGGCTGTGCACCCATCGAAGGTTTTCGTAAAAACCTTAATCCTCGCGGTATCAAGTTTCGGAATTTCAGTAAGTGAACGGCAGTTCTGAAACATTCCCTCAACGTTAAATGTCATGGATGTATTGAAACACGGAATTCCTGTAAGGCTTTCACAGTCGGCGAACATGTAATCCATGGACACAGCTTCCGCAGTATTAAACAGAGGGACCTGCTGCAGACTTCTGCAGCCTCTGAACATTTCAGACGTGGAACTGACATGAGAGATATCAAATACAGAAACCTTTTTCAGATTTTCACAATTGAGAAAAATTCCGGAGAGATACTTCACATGAGGGGAGCTGTTCATGCTTATCTGCTCAAGTGACCGGCATCCGGCAAACATTCGGGAAATATTTACAGCAGAGGTAAGATCAATTTCTCCCAAAGATACTACATTCTGACAGTTGAGGTACATTTCCGACATATCAGTCGCATCAGCAGTATTCAGCATCGGAACGGATCTGAGAGATACACAGTCGGAAAAAAGTCCGGACAGATTTCTGCATTTCTGAAGATCAAGAGAAGGAACGCTTTTCAGTTTTAAGCAGCCGCAGAACATATGATGCATGTCAGTTATCTGATTGGCATCAAACCAGCTGACCGACTCGAGTTCGGCGCAGTCAAGAAAAAGACCGGCAATGGAATGACAGCGCTGGCCAAAGGTTATGGTGAAGTTCGCATACTGAAAAATATGGGTATTTTCAAAAGGAAAAAGCAGATCTCCTTCCTGACTGTGCTGTCTGACCTTCAGTTCAAAGTACTTTCCTGCAAAAGGCGAATTTGTGTACCACGTGTTACCGATTTTCTTGCAGACAACATCATAATTGATGACCAGTTCCTTTATGGTTCCGTCATTGATCGCAATCTGAATCTCGTCCGTCAGATCAAGAATGCTGTTTAACACAACGATTCCGTCTTCCGGAACCGATTTCTCGACATATTCAATTTTGACACCGTCTTCCCTGTCGACTCTTGCAGAGCATACAGTAAGTACGGGTGCATTTTCCTCCTCAATTGCCGTATCCGCCACAAAATCTCTGATACAGCACACATTGTTCATTTTCATCTGAGGAAGTGCAGAAAGACTTCTGCATTCCTTGAACATACCTTCGGCTGTTATGACATTCTCA
>CADBNP010000017.1 GCA_902796095.1 uncultured Aeromonadales bacterium
CCTGCATTAGACGGTTAAGAAACATAATAAACAGAACGCGTTCACTGATCCCTCCGGAAACAATAAGTCTGAGCCTGTCTGAAGCTATTTTCGGAAGACCTAATTTATCCAGTGCCTCAATGGTCTTCTCAGCAAACAGCTGCTTTACATCAGCAGTTTCCATTTCCTTGAGATTAATCACCAGGCCGTCAAAATAGACTCTGAGACCGTTTTTCGGAGCATAATCAGCCGGTTCCTCCTGCACCCGTGATTTCTTCGGCGCGGCGTTCCTTGCCATGGCCATACTCATCCCCATGAAGCCGGCTGGCATCGCCATGCTGTTCATGGCACCGCCACAGAAGGCGGCAGGCATTGCCGCACAGAATGCGGCTATAGATCCAAATCCGGCTTTAGGCATCTGCGGAACTATCCTCATTTCAGGAAGTGACAGATTTTCACTGTCGGCGTTCTCCTCAACAAGAATGTAATTGGTCAGAGAAGTAACAAGACTGTACTTCACAGCCAGTTCGGACGCTTCATCATCGGTTCTTCCGGAAATGCGCCGTCTTACCGCCATTCTGGCAAGATCCGAGATTTCCGTCTCATCAGCAGTTTCTGGAACATCGGTTTTCCATGAGAACTTCTGTTCAGACGATTTGGTTCTGAGCTCAACACTGCCGCATGGATTTCCGGAAAAACCGGCAAAAAACAGCGCCGTATCCCCGTGAAACAGGTGAAGGTTCTTTTCCGGCCAGATCCAGTCCGGCTTCTCCGGCCAGATAATTTCAGAATTCATGACCGGCAGACTCATTCTCTGAAAATGACGTACAATTTTTTCCGCCATATTCTCGTTCGGTGTAACAAATTCAGACATGCCTCCGGTGATCTGGGAAAGTTTTCTCAGAAGTCCCTCGGAAACGGCCGTGCCCACTCCCACGGTAAAAATTCTGCAGCCGGAATTCACGGCATTGTCGTAAAAGGACTGGTTCTCATATACCTGTCCGTCGGTAACAAGCAGTATGTCATGAGGACATTCACCTGTATGGGTTTTATAGGCCTTATCAAGAGCATCCTCAAGATTCGTGCCGCCAAGATCAGCATCCATTTTCTCAAGAAGATCCCTCGCACGCCCGAGAGACTCGTCACTGCACGCTGAATGCCTGTCAAACAGAGGCACCACTCTGCTTCCGAAACGAATAATATTGAAACAGTCATTTCCGCCCAGCCTGGTAAGGATCTGACTCAGTGCTGCCCTTGCCTGCTCCATGGACTGACCTGACATTGAACCGGAGCAGTCGATTATAATGTCCAGATCACGGGGAACACTTCTGACATCCTCTCCAAAATCAGGAGTCATTGCAACAGCAGACACATATCCCCTGCCGTCACGCCCGGTAACCGCATAGGGAACAGGAGCTGAATCTGTACGTATTTCAAGAATAAAATCCCGATCGGCAAAGGTGTCAACCGACAGCTGAACACCTTCACCTGATTCAGTGCGGTTCAGCTTATGCGTCGGGCATTCGATTTTACATTTGCTGATACTGCCGGTGACAGTTATGGAGCATTTCATTGCATTCCGTGCTTCAGAAGAGGTTACAGGCGCCTGAAGATCATCGATTCCGGCCTTGGACGGATCGCCGTATTTCGGAGCCACTACAGAAGGGAGAAAAAATCTGAGAAGTCTGCCGTTCCAGATATTAAACTGGGAATAGGTGAAGGATATTTCCACCTTCTGACCGGCAAGCAGATTTCCGACACTCATGCTGTAGAGACCGTCACCGATTTTCTCCAGCATGGCAGCTGAATTTCCCTGCTCGACCGCATCCTCATAAACTTCCCGGGCTTTGGACTTCTTCATAACTGTGCCGTGACGCACCTTTCCGTCCAGAGTCACGGTAAAATCCAGCAGCACACCGTCATAAGGAAGAGGGAAGGAATATACCGCTTCAATATTCTTTTCCTCCCTGTTTTCATATGTCTGGGTAATGGTTACACGGGAGAAAACATCACCGATACAGCCTTTAATATCAAGACCTGTAAGCGGTACCGGATGACCAGTCTTGTCCTTCAGGACGGCACATTCATTCTTTTTTTCGTTCTGAATCATTGATTTCTCCGTTAACTAAAATCTGCTGAACACGATTAACAAATTCCCGCAACTCTTCGGGAGACATACAGGTCTGATCTGAATCAACAACCAGTTCCAGACCAGGACCAAGGTAAACATGACTTTTCAAAGTAATCTCTCCCGGACACATCTCCTTTTCGACGGTATCAGCCGGAAACGATGGAGGATCCTCAAGAAGTTCCCTGATACGTTTAAGTCCCAGTCCGTCCTTCTGCCATTTTCGGATCTGAAACAGTCTGTCAAGATGCGAGATCAGATAGTATGCCCCGCGGTTGGCACCCTCAGGTTTCGGTACCAGTCCTGTCTGCATGTAGAAACGTATGGTTCTCCTCGGGAACCCGGTAAGAGAACTGAGCTCCTCAAGAGAAAAATGTCTTTCTTCTGTATTGTCTTCGTCTGTCATAATCATGAATTTAACACTCTTTATGTCAGATTACAACTGTCAGATAATATGACAGATTACAAAAATCCGACAGCAGTCTCAAAACCTCTTTCAGCCGTCAGAGAAATGTACAGGTACCGTCAAATTTCCGCAGCATCTATCCCAAAATCACCGGCAAACTGATAGAATCAGAAATAAAGGGTTGCCTGTTCCTGACTGTGAGTCCGGATCTGTCCGTCAATTCCTTTCTGATCCCCCGTTCAGCTGCGGGATCAGCCGTTTTGTTCAACCGAGATAAGATTAACAAAGATGAAGAGACTATCCAGATTTTTATTTAACACCTCAGCCCTGCTGGCATTATGTTCCTTTCAGACATCCGTTTTTGCGGAGGCACCGGATATCAGACCCGGACGGTATGCACCGGTATCATCCGAGAATGCAAGAATGCACCACAACAGAAGCTCATTTTCATGTGCAGGCAACGGTGCCTACTACTGTCACAATCTGGAAAAATCAAACGCAAAATTTACACCGGAGGAGAAGGAACTTGTAAACGGATCCGAAATTTCCGGGGATATAGTGATAAGGAAGGATGACGCCACCGGAGAGTACTCGATATCGGCAAAGATCTATGTGCTGAGAACCTGTGAGGTTTCCACGGATTCAATGGTTAACGATGATTACAAAGCATACCTGTACAGGGATAAATTCGTTGACTGCATAAGCGATGACAACGGATTTATTCACTGTCCGCTGAAAGATCCGGGGGAAAGTGAAAACGGAGAAAACCCTGTATTATTCACAATCAGCCAGGAAAGTCCCGATCGCCTGAAAATCACGGCAAGACTGTCGGAAAGCGCGGCAGAAAGCATGTCTCCGTACTGTATGCCATCGATTGAAAAGGATACATTTGTCTATGAGTCAGAAGATGAATTCAGACATAATATGTACCTGAGTGCAAAGCTTGATTTCATGAGAACTGATGCAGACATCAACCACTACTGGAAGAATATGCCTAAGGAGCAGAGAAAGAAGGCGCTTCCGGATCAGAGAAACTGGATTAAGGAGAAGGATAAAAAGTGCGGAGCTGTGACAATGAAGGGGTCTGAAGAAGAGCTTACAAAGATGTACAGATGTCAGGCCGCCATGACAGAAAAAAGACAGATGGCCATGGGAAACTGACGGTACACATACCCTTTTATCAGATGAAAACAAAGAGGTTGAGTCAGTTCTGCTGACTGCGGTTTTATGTCCCGCTTCGGGCGGGAAAACCGCGGTTTTAAACATGAGGATGACAGCCCGCAGTAAATTATGATCCCGTCAGAAAGGAATTTGCCTGCATCTGAATCTGGCAATATTTCAGCAGTACTGTCAGCAGGCTGTCTGCAGACAGTCCCCGAGTTTCACAGGTACAGGGAAGTTTTCAAAAAATGTTTCTTATTCGCTCGCGTTTAACATTTTTTTGAAAAAAAAGTCTGTATAATTCTGCCGGGTTTTGTTCAGAACATTCAGACAGATACAGGCTGATGGACGGTATCACGGAAGACATCCGGTAAAAACCTCAGAAAGTATCTGCGAATTTTCGCTTCAACGGATAATATCCGCACTAACAACGGTCATTACTCAATTTAAACTGGGATAATTAAATGAAAAAACTTTCAAAAATTCTGCTGAACACAACAGCACTGATGACTTTATTCGCACTGCAAAGTTCTGCTTTTGCCGGTACACCTGAAATCAAATCAGGCATCTATGCTCCAACATCGGCAATATACTCAAAAATGTTTCATAACAGAGATTCATTCACCTGTTTGGGAAACGGAGCTGCTGCATGTCAGAGCTTTGAAGGCAAAAAATTCACTCCTGAGGAAAAGGAGCTGATGGAAGGCGGATCTGTTTTCGGGGATTTGCATATTATCAGAGATGAAGGCACCGGAGAATATTCCGTATCAGGAAGAATATACGTTCTCAGACTTTGTGAACTGGGTACGGGCTCTTTCGCCAAGACAGATGATGATACCTACGAATACGAGAAAAAATTCGTAAAATGCGAAGGCAATGACGACGGTTCAATAAACTGTCCGTTTGTTGATCCGGCTGAAACAGATCAGAGCGATGTTCATGCAGTCCTTACAATCAGTCCGAACGGACCAAAGAAAATAAAAATATCCGGAAAGGCGCTTCCTGAGATGGCTGAAAATTTCCAGGATGGATGCTTCGATGAAATCGGCAGCACTGTCCTTGAATACGAATCCGAAAAAGATTATGCACACAATATGTATATCAGCTCAAAGCTTCAGTTCCTTGAGGCAGATGGTGAACTTAACTCAACCTGGAAGGCACTGAGCAAGGCTAAAAGAGATAAGATTCTTCCTGATCAGAAAAAATGGATAAAGGAAAAAGATGAAAAATGCGGTCCGGTAACAAAGAAAGGTACTGAAGAGAAACTCACAGAAATGTACAGGTGCCAGTATGAAATGACCACGGACAAAAACATGGAACTGACAGAAATGCTTGAATAACAGTTCCTTCTGAAAATCACACCGGGCGGATTATCCTTCATGTTGATGAGATGACAGAACGCTGAACAGAAAAGGATAATCCGCCGCCGGTTTGTCAGAAAACTCAATCAGACACAAATCTAAAATCACGTACGGATTGTGCTGGCAGTAATCTGATAAAAGCGCATCATTAAACAGATAAGTGTCTGATTTACAATAATGGACAGTGGACAGCACCATCATTAATCGTGGTAAAAGGAAACGGGAAAAAATATATGCAAATTATCAAAAATCCTGTTAAACGCAACAGCACTGATGACTTTATGTACACTGCAGGGTTCCGCATTTGCCGGTACACCTGAAATTAAATCAGGTCGCTATGCACCGGCATCAGCGACCTACGCAAAAATGATGCTTTGAAGAGATTGACGGTATTAACTTTGAATACGAGACTGAGGAAGAATACATACATAATATGTATCTCAGCTCAAAGCTGGAATTTCTTGATGCTGACGGGGAACTCAACAGAAACTGGAAGGCGCTGAGCAAGGCTCAAAAGGACAAACTTCTTCCTGCCCAGAAAAAATGGATAAAGGAAAAAGATGAAAAATGCGGTCCGGTAACAAAGAAAGGTACTGAAGAGAAACTCACAGCCATGTACAAATGCCAGTTTGATATGACAATGGACAGAGTCGCCAAACTTATTACTGAAGCTGAATAATACTGCTTCTGTTAAAATTTCAGGAGCAGGATGCTGTCATTTCGTATTGGATGGCAGCATTTCACAAAGCAGGATCGGCTTTTTTACCGGCTGTTTTTTAAATCCTGATACATCAGGCTGAAAAGATTCCACAGGAAGACTCAAGGAGAAATCAGATGAAAAAAATAATTCTTTCTGCAGTCGCTTCATCGTTACTGTTCTGTTTTGCCGGCAACTGCCATGCCAATGAAACAGACGATGACGGACAGCTGATCGCAGATCTGAAATGTGACTCTGCAGTACTTAAATTTAATTCAGGCAGAGTACCTGCCATGGAGGATTTTCTCACTGCCGTAAACAACAAATGGCATTTTGATGCTCTTACCTCCTATTTAACTGAAAAAAAAGGTAAACTCGGCAGTCTGACATATGCGACAAGCGATGATCTGGAAAATGATGAACTCAACTACTACTTCTCATCAAAAATTCTCAAAAGGTCTGACGGATCCTACCTCTACGCATATATTCACGGACACAGCGAAGGGACAGGGAACTCTCTCTGCTTCTTCACTTACAACTCCGAAACTTCTGAATTTACACCATATAAATCACCGGTAGACAAAATTTCTGCAGATTACAAATATACGGATAATGCAGCATCTTTTAATGAGGATTCGGACAGCCTCAGCACTTATATGATTTTTCTGTACAACGAAAGTGATGAGCCTAGCATGAGCATTGAACATGTCTACAGCTGGGACGGCAGCAGCTACAAACTGGAGGGAGCAAACCTCTGGACGGACGGAAAGATCAAAACTGATTACGATCCGGAAATGAAGAACAGAAGCAAAATGGCGCTTCTGGATGTGGACGGAGACAATATTCCTGAACTGTGGATCAGCACTGAGGAAGGAAACTGCCAGGAAATGTTCAGTCTTAACGACGGCATTAAACTCATTGCCGACTCATCATTCGGACCTCCTTCCTTTACCTTCACGGAAAACGGTGTAATGGTCAGTGATCCTGACGGCTTTAACCTTAAATATACATCAATCAGAAACAGTAATCCGAAGGATGTATACAGAGCAGACTGCAAGATTGAAGGAGAAAAGGAGATATGTTCCTACTTCATTAACGGGAAAAAGATCTCCAAGAAGGAATGGAGCAGCAAGGCGTCATTTCTGAACAGCACCAGGGAAATTAAACCGGCTTTCGAAAAACTGCTGTCCATTAATTAATGGTACATCAGAGATCCGTTAAACCGGAACATCTTTTCATAATCAAAGCAATCAGCCGGATCAGACCGGCTGATGACAGTAAGACTGACAGTCATGTGAGAATACTGTCAAGCCAGAGAGGACCAGCGCTGGTTTCAGGTATGCCGAACCGATCCGGATAAAGAACTCTGACAAGATACAGACCGCCCGGCTTTGCAGTTGCTCCCGCTTTCGTGCGATCTCGCAAATCCATCAGTTCTCCAATCCACTCTGCCGGACGCCGGTGATATCCAACCTCCAGCAAAGATCCGGCAATGTTTCTAACCATGTGATGAAGAAAAGCGTTGGCTGTAATTTCGATTATTACAAAATCACCGTACCTTTTTACTTTTACTTCATGAACATTTCTGAAAGGTGACAGTGACTGGCACTGGGAAGATCGGAAAGAAGAAAAATCCTGTTCCCCGATAAGGTACTGAGCAGCGTCATTCATGGACTCCGCATCAAGCTCCCTGCCGGAATAATCACTCAGGCCGCCTGACATTATGCCGCATCGCTGTCGTCCGTTCCAGATTATATAACGGTATGTCCGAGCATAGGCAGAAAAACGGGCATGAAAGTCATCAGGCACAGAAACAGCCCAGCGAACCGCAATATCCGGTGGAAGAAACACATTTACGCCCTTGCTCCAGGCATATGAAGTACGCTCCTTGCCGGCAGGTTCATAATCAAAATGAACCACCTGACCGGTGGCATGAACCCCGGCATCAGTTCTGCCGGCACAGATTATTCTGACATCCTGTGCCGCAATTCTTCCAACGGCCAGTTCGATCTCGCCCTGGATGCTTCTTACCTCATCCTGAAGCTGAAACCCCTGATAGGCGCGACCGTCGTATTCTATACCAAGTGCTATACGCATCAGAGTTTACTCAGCATTTTTTCAGCCTCTTCCCTGTAACTGCTTCCTGCCCTGGTTTTAACATCTTCAAGAGTCTGTCTGGCGGCAGCCTTGTCATCAATGCTGAGATAAGCCTTGGCCAGGCTGATGTTATCCTTGGCATCCTCATCACTCATCTCAGGAATCGGATCATCACTGACAGACTGAGCCAGAAGAGCATCTATGTCATCTGCAGCGACAGTTTCGTTTTCAACCTTAAGTTCCTCACTGTCAGTTACAGCAGCAGGAACTACCGGATCTGACTCAGTACTGGAGGAAATGGAATTAAGAAGATCGTCAATATCATCCGATGAGATTTTCTCATCTTCCTTTGATTTCACGGAAGACTTGCTGCTGTCATCGGCTGCCGATGCCAGGATGGCATCTATATCATCATCAGACGGTTTTGCACTGCCCTTTGATCCGGAATCTTTTCCTCCATTCTTTCCGGCGGATCCTGCAACTGCTTTGTCACCTTTCTCTGAAGCTGCGTCCGGTTTTTCGTCTCCGGCTCCAAGGGAAGCCAGAATGGCATCAATATCATCGGCAGATGCCTTTTCATCCGCATCAGTCTTGTCGGATCCTGCCGAGGCAAGAATGGCGTCGATATCATCGGCAGATGGCTTTTCATCTGCAGCTGACTTGCCGGATCCTGCCGAGGCAAGAATGGCGTCAATATCATCGGCAGATGCCTTTTCGTCAGTAGCTGACTTGCCGGATCCGGCAGAAGCCAGGATGGCGTCAATATCATCGGCAGAAGCCTTTTCATCAGGCCTGTCGCCGCCACCTCCCTTGGATGCGAGAATGGCATCTATATCGTCATCCGATGCCTTTTCCTCGTTCTCCTGCTTCATTGTATTGACATTGCCTCCCATTGAAGCCAGGATAGCATCAATATCATCTTCCGACGCGCTCTCTTTTACCTGAGAAGATGTCTGATCCTTCCCGTCTGATGCCGCTGCCAGAATAGCTTCAATATCTTCATCTGAAGCATTCTTTTCATCGGCAGGGCTGGAGGACAATGAAGAATTGGAGAATATGGCATCAATATCATCTTCCGAAGCCTTCTCGCTGCCCATTGAAGCCTCAACCTTTGGAGAATCATCCATTGAAGCAAGAATTGCGTCAATTTCGTCGGCAGCAGACTTCTTTCCGGCAGCATTGCTGCCCTGCTCATTCCTGCCGTCTGAAGAAGAATTCCTGACACCGGAAGCCTGGGCAAGAGGACTGCTCTCATCAATAATTCCGTTACCAGAGTTCTGTTCAGCCTCGGAAATAATCTGATCAATATCCTGGGAAGTAAGATTGGTTTCCAGATCAACGCTTGTCTTCTTTTTGGTCTGGGAATCAAGAAAATCATTCTCATCCAGTTCCCTGGCAAGATCCATAGGCACCAGATCATCACTCTGAACGGGATCCACCATCTCACGTTTCGACGGATCCTCGGCAACAACGTCACTTGCTCCGATATCAGCCTTCTGGAAGGTTTCCTCATCAAGATCGATATTTGCACCGGAAGAATCATCAGCAATGATAAATGAATTTGCCGGATCCTTCTCATTAGGCTTTTCATCACTTTCCCGGTTGAGATCTATACCTGAAGACAACGGCGTTTCGCCAGGTACGCTGGCATCACCGTCAGTCGGAACCATTGCCACTGGATCCAGAGTCATCAGATGATCAAAGTCTCCTGTCTGCTCAAGCTCATCGTCCACCTCTGACTCGATTTCACTGCGAAGTTTGCGGCGCATTCTGAAGGAAAGGAAGGTGATAATAAGCAGCAGAACAAGGATCACTATGCCGGCTCCGGCCACCAGACCTACAGGAATTTCATTTTCCTTTAGAGCGGTCTGATCTGAATTCTCCTTCTTTTCCAGCAGATCATTGAGTCGGCTCATCTGCTGCATAAGAGCTGCATTCTGGGCACGAAGTTCAGAAACTTCCCTGCTTATATTTGAAATATCGGAATTTGAGGTAGCTATACGGCTGTTTATATCATCAAATTTGCCGTCCATTCTTCTGGAAACCTCTTTTGAGACCTCCTTTGAAACCTCATCAATTATTTCTCCCTTGGAATTCCGACCGGCAACCGTATCACCGGAAAATGAAAGAGATGCGCCGGAAGTGGTTGTTTTCGCATCAGGTTTGCTCTGGCTGTTAATTTCCTCAATTGTTGTCTTCTGACCGCGATCATCAATCAGGAGCACAGTCTCCTCAGGCTTTACCTCCCTGCCCTTCTCCTTCTCTGTGTCATCCTTTCTGTCGCCCTGATAGTAATGAACACCGGCGTCTTTGTCACCTTTGTCCAGGGTAATAGTATTCGGCTGAGCAGGTTTGGCATCCTGCTTTTTATCTTCAGACACTGCTGTCTGAGCTCCTTCCGACAGAGGAACACCGCACACACCTGACGGACAGTTGGTAAGAGCATACTGAAATTCAGATCTGCTGACACCACGCTGGGCCAGCAGCTTCTTTGCCAGATCCCTGTCCTCTGCGGCAGCCTGGGAAGCTGAAGGAATTTTGAAAATACAGCCTGGAACAACAGAATCAAGACTTCCGTTGTTGAAGCATTTGATATTTTTTCTGAAGATGGATGCAACCTGCTGATTTTTTGAAACCTTCACATCCTTGGTTCTTTCAGCCAAATCAAAAACAGTCTCCCTTGGCTCCAGAGACAGCGTCGTAAGTGTCTTGTTGACATTGTAGTCTGCAGGGAATTTATTATAGGTGAAAAATCCTATATTGCCGCTTTTACCTGAGGATGCGGCTGATGCAGAACCCTGATTTCCGTTCCTGCGCGGAGGGTGAAGTCTGCTGTTCGGAATAGTATGATGTCTCGTGCCCTCAGCGTTCTGATCCGTATAGCGCTGACCGCCCGGCCCTCTGATTTCGACACTGAAGACCTCCATGGAACTGCGCCCGGCATTTACGACTTCAATGTCATTACTGTCAATAGCAGCAGCCCCTGCTCCCAGGGCAAGGGAAAGAAGCATAACCGCAGGTTTTAAAATTCCTCTGTTCATAGGGCAAGGTATCCAATAAAAACAAGACACTCACAGAATAATGCAAAATTCATGCAATTTTTATTATATTGTTCCATGGAGTGACTTTCACCACTCATTCGTCATATTCTCCAGAATTTTGATGCAGTTCTGAACACTTCCTGCCAGCAGGTTGTCGAAAACGGCAAACATGCTGAATTCACCGGCAGCTCCGGTGCTCTCTCTGACTCTTGAAATAATCTGACGATCCCGATCAATACCGTGAGTTACAGGAGTTACAGTTGCTGATTCAGCATACTCGTTCAGCAGCCCCGAAGAGAGACGGTACTTCAGCTCCGGCAAAGAAACACTGACAGATGTTCTGAAGGTCAGATGACAGCTGTAGCCGTAAAATACAGAAACAGTATAGCTGTTGAAGGTGATCCTTCCGGACGCTCCGGGAATAAAACTGCCGATATCCCTGATCTGAGTCATTTCGTAATCAGAGTACTGCTCCTCATCACCGGAAACTTCAGAAGGTATCACATTGAACGCCACCTGGGCAGGAAAATTCTTCATAACCGGAGGTCTGCCGTTAAGAAGCTGGGCCGCCTGACCGGCAAGCTCCTTGACTCCTTCGTGTCCTGCTGCAGATACGGGCTCCATGGCAGTTATGTTCAGATATTCTATACCGAACTCATTGTATATTTCATATATGGCAAGAGCTGCGGATATTACCGCAGGAGACGGGGAAACCAGATAAGGGTATGCGGGATCAGCCGCATCGCATCCGTTGATTTCCGGAATTATCAGCCTTGCATCATCTCTCGCACGCTCGCCGCGGGTAGCATCGATAACCTTGCAGCCTGCATCAAGTGCCTTCAGCATCGGTTCTCTTGCATTTTTTGAACTGCAGAAGAAAACAGCAACCGTCACACGGGAAAAGTCAAAATCATCAAGTCTGCCCTTGATATAATTCTTCTTTCTGAATTTTACGGCATCATAATCATCCGGAGCCTTTTCCAAAGGATAAAAATCAGAAATTTCGATATTTTCCCTGTCCTGCAGTTTTTCGAGAAACATCTTTCCCTGAGCGGTATCAGTTCCTGCTACCGCAAGTGATATTGATTGCATAAAAACCTGTTCTTCCGTAGATGTAAAGATCAACCATATGAGAAGCGGGAGCACCGGATTAAAATCATCCGATCCGGACGCTCCTAACATCCGCCGCAACCTGTATTTTATCAGAAAAGAAGCAGATCCCGATAACGCGATTGACTTTCAGCTGCTCACTGTCAGCACGCTGCAGATCAAAATACAGCCGGGTGAATATTAAAACCGGTACTGATGCCGGAATTCAGAACAGCATCTTCAGGAAATCACCAGGTGTTTTCGTTTATGATAGCAGTATTATTTACCTCCATCATAATCAACCTTTCACAAAATCAGCCCGAATCCGGCTTTGGAAAGAAGTGATTTCAACTCCGGATCGCCTATGCTGAACCTTTTTGAAGACCACTCACGGCGGCCCGGATAATTTTTTCTCATAAGATCAAAGGAAGAGGGATCTGTATACTGCTTTCTGAATATCTTGCTGTCCCGCTCCGGATTATAAACCTCAAGAGCAATCTCACCCCATGCCTTTTCAGGATCTGAACTCGACGGCATAAAGTCAGAGTCTGTGACACTGAGAAGCCCGCTTTCCTCCGGAAGCTTCTGCTCAATACCGAAAAATCTGCAAAAGCCAGAAGCTATCATGGAGGTTCCTCTCAGTTTGCCCTCGGCACTGTATCCCGCAATATGAGGAGTGGACAGGAAGGTATGTCCTATAAGCGGGACATTAACCTTCGGTTCGTGCTCCCACACATCCATTACCAGTTCCAGATCCCCTGATTTTTCCATGCGGACAAGAAGAGCATCGTTGTTCCATACATCCCCCCTGGATGCATTGACAAGCACAGTTCCAGGTTTCAGTGCACTGATTTCATCATCCGAAAGCATGTGCCACGTCGGATATGCACCGTCTTTTGTGAGAGGTACATGAAATGTAACAATATCCGAATTCAGAGCATCGTTCCATGAAACGTAGTTCTTTCCTGAACCGGAATCAGCCACGGCAAGAAAAGGATCGTAGATCCTGACGTTCATTCCCAGCAGTTCAGCATAAAAAGCCACGCTTGAGCCTGTATTGCCACCTCCAACTATGCCGATGCTTTTCCCTTTCAGACAGAAGGATTTTCTCCTGGCCAGAAGGAACAGCGAAGAAATCACATACTGACCCACGCTGATGCGGTTGCAGCCGGGAGCACTCTGAAACATGATATTTCTGTCGGAAAGAAGTCCGGCATCCACATGATCTGTTCCTATAGTGCAGGTACCGACATATTTAAGAGA
>CADBNP010000018.1 GCA_902796095.1 uncultured Aeromonadales bacterium
CTGTTGATGATGTAATCCGCGTCGAGTTAATCGAGAAGGCTGTTGGCGAGAAGATCGAATTTGATAAAGTTCTTCTTACTGCTGATGGTGATAATGTAAATGTTGGTGCACCTTATCTTTCATCTGCTAAGGTGCAGGGTGAAATTGTAAAGCAGGGTCGCGGTGAAAAACTCAGCATCGTTAAGTTTCGTCGCCGTAAGCACTTCCAGAAGGCTACCGGTCATCGTCAGTACTTTACTGAAGTTAAGATCACCGGTATTCAGGCTTAATTACTAGGAGAGAATGAAATGGCACATAAGAAAGCCGGTGGTTCCGTCCGTAACGGTCGCGACTCCGAAAGTAAACGCCTTGGTGTTAAAGTTTATGGCGGACAGGTTGTATCTGCTGGCAACATCATAGTTCGTCAGAGAGGTACACACTTCCATAAGGGCGCCAACGTAGGTATTGGTAGAGATCATACTATTTTCGCAACTGCTGATGGCGTGGTTGAATTTAAGGTTCATGGTCCTAAGGGACGTACATTTATCAATGTTGTTGAGCCGAAGGCAGAAGCTTAGTATTATTCTGTTTTAGTCATAGCCCAGCCAATATGGTTGGGTTTTTTTGTTTAGGTGTACAGTATGAAATTTGTTGATGAAGCTCATATTCAGGTCGAAGCTGGAGACGGAGGCAACGGCTGCGTAAGCTTCCGTCGTGAAAAGTATATCCCTCACGGTGGACCAAACGGCGGTGACGGTGGCGACGGCGGTGATGTATTTCTGCTGGCCGATAATAATCTTAACACTCTGGTTGATTTCCGCTTTGTGCGCAGATTTTCTGCTGGCAGAGGTGAAAACGGCAGCGGATCTGACTGTACCGGACATCGCGGCGAAGATAAAATTCTTATGGTTCCTGTAGGAACCAGGGCCATTGATGAAAACACCGGCGAGGTAATAGGAGATCTCACAAGGAACGGTCAGAAGCTTATGGTTGCCAAGGGAGGTTTTCATGGTCTCGGCAATACGAGATTTAAAAGTTCTGTAAACCGTACACCGATGCAGCACACCAACGGCTCAAAGGGAGAAAAGCGACTTTTACGTCTTGAACTTCTTCTGCTTGCCGATGTGGGACTTCTCGGTTTCCCGAATGCCGGCAAGTCAACCTTCATTCGTGCCGTGTCAGCTGCCCGGCCAAAGGTGGCTGATTACCCTTTTACCACTCTTATACCTAGTCTTGGTGTTGTGAGGGTTGGAAGTGGAAGATCATTTGTAGTGGCAGATATTCCTGGTCTTATTGAAGGAGCTTCCGAGGGAGCCGGACTTGGACATCGTTTTTTACGTCACCTTGAACGCTGTCGTGTTTTGCTTCATCTTGTTGATCTTTTTCCTGTTGACGGATCTGATCCGGCTGAAAATATCAGGATAATTGAGAGTGAGTTGGAAAAATATTCTGACAAACTGACTTCAAAGCCTAGATGGATAGTATTCAACAAAGCGGACATTGATCCTGAACAGGCGACAACCAAAGCTGAAGAAATCCTTTCTGCTCTGGACAGAAAGGATGCAAAACATTTTATTATATCGGCAGCAAACCGGGACAGAACAGAGCCTCTGTGTTCTGAACTTATGGAACTGCTTGACACGATCCCGGTAGAGTTTGCCGAGGAGAACAGATTGTCTGATAAGGACGGGTTTGTCTGGGATAAGACTGATGATGCTGTTCTTGATGATTTTGATGATGAAGAGCTTGAATGATGTATTATCCTGGTATTTCAATTATAGCAGCAGTTGATCGCAACAAAGCCATAGGTCGTGACAATCAGATACCATGGCGTCTGTCGTCTGATATGAAGTACTTCAAAAGTATTACCATGGGCAAAACTATAGTTATGGGGCGCAATACCTTTGCCTCTCTGAATTATCGTCAGCTTCCCGGACGGCACACGGTCGTTGTGTCTTCGGATCCTTTTCTCGGTGTACGCTACGGTGTTGACGTTTATGATTCTCTGGAAAAGGCTCTTGCAGATGTTTCATCTGAACAGAGTGAAACTATGATCATCGGAGGCAGTATGCTGTATCATGCAGCCCTTGAGTATGCATCAAAACTGTATATTACTCAGGTAGATACGGAGGTTAAGGATGCGGATGCCTTCTTTCCTTCGTTTGAACACCTGTTTTCTCTGATCTCGGAAGAAAAACATACGGCAGACGAGAAAAATGAATATGATTATTCATTCAGAATATTCAGGAAAAATCAGAACAGATGATCCACGGCTTAAATTCATCAAAAGATATTTCTTGTCAGTGATGAGCCTGGGCGATATGTCTGATGTACGGATTGTCAATGTCGATTAGAGTGAGAGAACCGTTCCAGACACAACCCGTATCCATGGCAATGATATTTCTGATCGGACTCTTTCCCTGGAGAGCAGCCCAGTGTCCGAATATAAGTCTTTCTTCATCGGAAATGTTTTTCTGCAGTTCATACCACGGATAAAGATTATTGAGTTTGGCAGCCTCGGGACCGTCCTTGCACAGAAACTCCAGAGACATGTCTGATCTGCAGAAGCGCATCCTTGTGAAAGCGTTTACAATGTAGATCAGACGTTTCAGTTCTATCGTGACCGATATTTTTCCGATGGCTGCGTCAGGATCCTTTCCTATGACCTTTTCTGCCTTTCTTGCTTTTGCTTCCTTTTTCTGGACCTTGCTCCAGGAATCCGGTTTGTCTGAAAACATGTTGCTCATAAACCAGTCGAAGCGGTCTGACTGAAGTACTGTTTCAAGCTCTCTGGAATAACCTACGGCATCCTCCGGTTTCCATTCTGGAGAAAGTCCGGCATGAGTAAGCAGAATTTTTCTTTCCCTGTCGTAATATGCCAGCGGCCGGCTTCTCAGATAGTCAAAAATCTCCTCTGAATTTTTTTCTTTTAAAATCAGTTTTAATTCACCTGCTTTGAGGTTTTTTAAAAATTCTGACTTGTTTTTA
>CADBNP010000019.1 GCA_902796095.1 uncultured Aeromonadales bacterium
CCGCAATAATGTTCGTGATGAATAAAAGATCTGGATTTACATTCACTCAGCCACTGACGGGTACCTTCGAACACTTCATCAAGAGCGGAATTATAATTTTCGAGGGCGGTTTCCCCGTCCGGGTAAGTATTCAGATCTTCCTTTCGCAGCAATTCAATCACATTCGGCAGGGAAAGAATTCCGGATTTGCTGATCTTTGCATGGGCATTGTATTTTTTTGCAATGTTACAAAATACAGACCTGTATTCGCGATAAGACCAAAGCAAGTAGGTCCCGACTTCTATGACTTCTCCGTTATTCCGTACAGCCGTGCAGCTGCCAGCACCTGAATCCTGAAACGGACATATCAGAGTCTTCATCATGGATGTTCCGGCATGAGTGGCGTCCGCCTCGGTAAATCCATTTTTCTCTCCCGAATAGAATCTGGTCAGTGAATAATCCTTCCACAACCCAATGCAGCATCCAAGAGTAAGACATTTTTCCGATGCCATAAACAGCGACTTGACCGGAACACGACACAGAGACAGTCTGCTGTCTGACAGAATCCGCCTGTGATGAGCAAGAAGATAAAAAGCATTGTCTGCAAACAGTTTCTTCATATCTTCTAAATCAATCATGATAATCTCCTTCTGACAGGCCGGACTCCGCCGGTTAACTTCCCGGATTATTCGCCTGATAAGCCGCCACCGGAATAATCTGACGGCAGCATACCGGATCGCAGCTGACTGACTTTGGTGTCTGTTACTGACTTTTTCTTTTACAGTTTTCTCTCTGCTGTTTTCTTAATGACTGTGAACAATCCTTCTGCTGAGTTCATCCTTCATTATTCTTTTTCTCCGCACAGGCAGAGAAACTTCTGATAATTCGCTGATTATTCTATTCATCTCCGCAATGAGCGGCTATGCGGTAAATCCTATTCTGAATCTGTGTTCAGTTTCAAAGTGCGGATTCTCCGGCAGGCAGAAATCATCAGCAACCAGTTCAGTAAGTGCTTTCTTCGGAATATCCCTTCTGCCGTACTGCTTTCTGAGTCTTAGAGCCTGTCTGAGCTGTGCGGATTCAATAAGGTTGCGGACAAATCTTCCGTTGCCGAAACCGTCAACAGTCACAGCCTTTTGATAGATCCCGCGGCACTTTCTCACAGCATCTTCGGAGATCCTGAGTTTGTTATCCCTCAGCATAGAACTCATAATATCCTCCAGCTCACCGACTGCGTAATCCGGAAAATCAATATGGAAGGCAATACGGCTGGAAAGACCGGAATTGGCATCAAGAAGCCTTTTCATCGGCTCGGAATAACCTGCCAGAATTACAATCATCCTGTCACGGCGGTTTTCCATCTCCTGTACTATGGTATCAATAGCCTCTGCGCCGAAACCATGATCCAGATCATTGGCAAGAGAATAGGCCTCATCAATAAAGAGTATGCCTCCTTCAGCCCGGTTAAACATTGAAACGACATTTTTGGCAGTCCATCCCACAAACTTTCCCACAAGATCTGAACGACCGCACTCCACAAAGGAACCGTGCTTAAGGATCTTTTCCTCCCTCAGGATCTGAGCAAGAAGTCTTGCCACGGTGGTTTTTGCAGTACCGGGATTGCCGGTAAAAATCATGTGACAGGACTTGACTTTATCTTCAATGCCAAGGGTTCTTTTCCGTTTCGATACGGTGGATACGGCAATGATCTCATCGATGATGTTCTTAACCTTGTCAAGACCAGTCATGTTCTGCAGTGTCCTGTAGGCCGATGAACATCTTTTCCTCTCTGTCTTTTCCGGGCTGTTAACATTTTCATAGCAGCTGTACACGGTGTTGGTCAGAACGCGCCTGCTCCACTTTCCAAATATGTCATTCACCATGTTGACAGAAAATTCAGATCTCGGATCATCCTTAAGAAGTCTGCAGGCATCCTCGATCCATCTGTCATATCCGGATTTGGACACCAGATCTGTCATGTAAGACACAGCCTGAGCCTTTGTACCGAAGCCGGTTTTAATCCTGACAAGAGACAGATGCTGCTGGACAGCAGTCAGCAGGGCTCTGTCACTGCCTGAACTCTTTCCGGCAGTGATGCGTACTATGAAAAACAGCGTGGTCAGAGACGCCTTTTCAATCAGGCCGAAAACACGGGACAGATCTTCGTTTACGGTGCAGACGGCACTGTCGGACTCGCCGTGCTGTTCGCCATTCTGATCATTATCAAAAACCAGCAAGCTGGACGCATATTCCTGAAGTGCGAGAAAATCCAGAAACTCGTTTTCAGAATCCTGGGCACAGTCATATGAATTCATGTTGACAGTACTGTAGCAGCGGCTCAGAAGACGCCCTCTGGAATACAGCATTCTGATAATGAACCCGGCAACCTCCTTTGCCGAGTCCAGATCAGGAGACTCGATATAATAGTGGACAGGATGACCGAAAACTCCGGACTCAGCATCAGGACTGTAAATCCGCTCCAGCTCATCTGAAAGTTCGTCACCAGGCAGTCTGATACAGCCAAGTTCTGCAAGAGCCTTTTCGTGATCCAGAACGCCGTCCTCAACAATGCCGTCGCACCAGTTGAAACTGTCCCTTCTGAGAAGCTTTGTACTTCTGAGGTGCATGAACGGACAGGATGAAATCATTTCAGATCTCTTATACATCCCGTCATCATCCGCCTTGTCAAAAAGCTTCAGATATTTTTCCAGAGTAATTTCGCTGTATTCACCGACAGTAACCTTTATGCCGATGAGCTCGTTAATCATGCCTGAGATTGCAGCCGACACATCATCAAAGCTGCGGCCTCTTGTACAGCAGGCAACAAAGAACTCAATATAGGTTTTGCCGTCGGTATCGCACGGACAGAAGAAATAGTCACTGTTGGGAACAAGACTGAACATGATCTTCTCATGCTGAAACTGATGAAATCTGGCAAGAGTTTCTGAAGACATCTTCTTAAGTCTGCGTCCGTTGAATGAAGTCTCCTGAAAATCAGCACTGACATTGGAAAATTTTCCTTTTACGGTAACAGTATAGTAAAGCATGGCAAACCTCCGGAAAAATGACAGTCTCGAGCAGACAGATGTACAGGATACAAAGTTATCTTCACGGTTAAAAAAAGTGAGAAAACAGAGGCTCGGGAAACGGAGAAAAAACCGGCCATCTGAATTTTCAGGAAAACAGCGAACAATAACAGCTCGAAGTTTTTGTTTTAAAATCAGATATATTATGTCACTTCAGATTAAGTTTAACAAAATATTCTGTTTTCTTGTTGATTATTATACACAACTTTTCAAAAATTGCAAGACAAAAGATCGATTTTTTGTAAAA
>CADBNP010000020.1 GCA_902796095.1 uncultured Aeromonadales bacterium
ATCAGTATTCCATCTGAATTTAATTCTGCAGTGAATACTGTAACCTTCTCGCGACTGAGGCGTTTACTCACAAATTGTACAGAGGATTAAAAAAATGAGTGAAATTGGAAATATTCAGAACAGAACTGTCGACAACATAAGCAACGATGAAATCAATAATATCCAGAATGTTGTAAATCAGGAAAACACAGATTCAATTTCTCCGGAAGTAAAACAGAAGGCTCAGGAAACCAGGGAACTGCTTGAGGACATCTACTATAACTATAAGCAGATCCCTAATCCAAGCACTGAAGTAAAAAACAGGATGGATGAAATCCAGAACAGACTCCGGAATCTAAACGGAGAATGTGTAAGCCTCACTGAAAAGGAGCTGGATCATCTTGTAAATATAAAGGACAACTTTGCCGACACAACATTTAAAAAAATGCTGACAGACATGGATGAATGTACTGATTATGAATCTGTCGATAATCAGGCTCAGGCAATCAACCACAAACTTGAGCAGGCCTATAAGGGTGGCATCATTTCAACAGCAGAACTGGCAGGTTTCATCCAGACAACCGTTGATCAGACCAACAGCACAAAAAGCAGAATTGAAATGCTGGAAATCAAGGATCAGGAAGGGAAACTGGAGAAATGCGAGGATCAGCAGGATTATGCCAACGGTCTTGAAGATCTTAGGACGCTTATTGCCGGAGCCAAAT
Organism: uncultured Aeromonadales bacterium; assembly: GCA_902796095.1. Taxonomy (GTDB): domain Bacteria; phylum Pseudomonadota; class Gammaproteobacteria; order Enterobacterales; family Succinivibrionaceae; genus UBA2804. Next base: position 705 of record CADBNP010000020.1, read on the forward strand.
TCATCGACTTTCACACAAAATCTGAAATGATAGAGCACATCAGCGACACCCTCACATCCGTTGCCAAAAAGACAAAACCAAGTCCGAAAACCAGAAAATTCATGGAGGAAATGGAAAAACACAAGCTTGAGCAGCAGGAGAGGATGAACAAACTGAAAACAGAAATTGCTGATAACAAAAAAGTGGAAAACATCAGAGAAAACGCTGTAATCAACGAGAAGAAAAATGAGGTCATCGAGGAGAAAGTAAACAACGATGCCCAGAAGCTGCTTGAAGTCTGACAGTACGGTCTTTTAGTCAGTTTCCATTTTCGCTGAACTTGTGAAGATCTTCGTACTGAACATACGGAGATCTCCTTTCTTCGGATCTGAAATCATGACAGTTCCCTGCCCGACCTTGCATCATTACGCGGTGACACATGACATTCCTGCTGTGAAAAAGCACAGGAGTCTGACTCTTGAAGATGCTGATGCTGATCTCGATCAGGATGCACACCCGCATGAATGACAGCTGCTTCTGAACAGTTCCGTCAGTCAAACGTTTGATTCTGACATCTATGTACGGGATAGTATGGTCCCGGATCAGAAAAAGTAATCTAAATCAGAAATTTATCCCAGTCCCTCCAGCTCACATAAGACGTGCCGTTAATCACCATGCTCGTATCACCAAGATAGAACACAGCATCTCTGGCATTGCTGTCCCGTCGCAGTTCGAGATACCTTCTGGTACAGGAGGAATGCTTTGATTCTGGCATGCTGGCACTTTTCACCTCAATAGCAAAGGTGTGCTTCCAGTCGGCAATTGTATCCACTTCAAATCCTTTTGAATCCCTGAAAAAAGTCAGGTTTGGCTTTTTCCCCTGATTCAGACGATGCTTGAGAAGTTCTGAAACGGCAAAGGTCTCTACAACTGCACCCTTGTAGCGGGACAGCAGCAGATCTTCTCTGGACTCAAGTCTCAGAAGATGACACAGCAATCCGGAATCTGCAAAATAGAGTTTTGGAGTTTTAACAATGCTTTTTCCCAGGTTGTTTGTGTCGGCCTCAAGGAAATGAATTATGAATGCACTTTCAAGTATGGACAGCCAGTTTTTAACAGTTGGAGCTGAAACTCCCACATCCCTGGCCATGCTGTCCATGGAAAGAAGCTGTCCGCTGCAGATCGCACAAATCTGAACAAATTTTCTGAATGAGGAAAGGTTGCCGGGATTTATCATTTCCCGCACATCCAGATCAAGATATGTATCAATGTAGCTTTCGTACCAGTCATCCGGAATGAAATTTCTTTCCGGATCACGAAGCGGAGGGTACTGTCCTCCGAAGATCAGATCATACGGATTATCCGGAAGCATTCCTGCATTTTTAAGTTCACCTGCTGAAAACGGCAGTAATTTCAGAAAGGCCACCCTGCCCGCCATGCTGTCAGTCATATTTGACTTCAGACGAAACTGGCTGGAGCCCGTAAGGATAAATTTACCTGGTGCAGGCGGATTACTGTCAATGAGCATTTTTAACGCATCAAATATACCCGGTACCTTCTGCACCTCATCAATTATTGCGCCGTCCGGGAACGCCTGCAGAAAATCAGACGGATTTGACTGGGCAAGATTCCTCATGCCGATGTCATCAAAGGTGATGTACTTCTTCTGAGGAAAAACAGCTTTTGCCAGTGTCGATTTTCCGCTCTGCCTTGGTCCCATTATACCGACAGCAGGAAACTGGGATGCAAGACGGAGCAGAGTGTCTTTTGCAGATCGTTCAATCATTTTTCTTAATTTTCAATTAGTTAAAACAATGTTCAGATGCATCCTAAAGTCCAATATTGCATAAATCAGCGTTCCTGCCCTGCAGTAATCAGGAACGAAGCAAAGCAGAAATCCCAAAAGTTGCATCGCCATATTGCAATAATCTAAAATGCAGCGTTACAGAAATCCAAAGTCAGCAACGGTAAAAATCTAAAGTTTTAACCGGAAATAATCCAAAGTTTGTAACCGAACTGGAATGAAGTTTCACTTTTCTTCACTCTTACCTGTCATGACAGCAGACACCGATTTGGTAAACCAACTGTCGGGCGTACTCTTTAACGAAGGCACTGTCCAAACCGATACAGCCATTCTGATTACCAGAAGGTCTGCTCTTCTGTTTTTTCAGCAGTTTCTGAAACTGAGAGCGATTCTCTTCTTCTCCGCATCAACCCAGAGAATTCTGACTTTAACTGGCTGTCCGACTTCAACCACATCTGAAGGTTTTAACTTTGTCCCGTCAGGATCAATTTCAGATTTATGTACCAGACCGACTACCCCGTCCTGCAGTTCCACAAAGCAGCCGTAATCCATTATTTTTACAACCCTGCCGTCAAACACTGAGTCTTTGGTATATTTCCCGGCAATACTGTTCCAGTCAACAAGTGG
>CADBNP010000021.1 GCA_902796095.1 uncultured Aeromonadales bacterium
CTGTTTTCATAATTGCTCCTTGATATAAGAAGATTTATGACAGCTTCAATGCGAGCTGCACTGTGCCTAGGATTGTGTAGCTTGTATTGAAGTACCTGCTGATCGGGGAGAATATGCTGCAGCCCGGTGCAGTATGAAGTTCACCTCTCAACACATACTATTCATGTATTTTGGAAAAAATTTTGTCGCGACATTTTGAAATTTCGTGCTATCAAAGTTCAGCCTGTTTCCGGTTTTGATATATTCAGATGTTTTTCCTCTTTGTAAAATTATTGAAAAAATTTAGCAATGACACATTTTTATGCGTCAAAAGTTGCACTAAGTTAACGTTTAACAGTACACTTTTGCGGTATTCTTCATAAAGAGATGTTTTGATAAAAAGAGAAGAGCAGATAATCCGGAGTTAGATGCACGATATTATCTGAAAAAGTTAACAACCTTTCAGAACGCAGGGAGTTTATGTCAACTCCGGTGCGAAGGACATAGCGTCATGTAAAAGCAAATTTTCTGCATTTATGTGTTTCAAACGTCCTGTCAGACTCGTCCGGATCTTAACTCCCTGCTTCCTCCTGTTGTGAGAACAGAAAAATTCAGGAAGAAACCTTTGTTGTCATGACGGTTTCGGAAAATTTGCTCAGACACGGTCTGTTCCGGTTCATGGAAAATGATTTCTTCATGACTGATGCGCTTCCTCTTCAGATAATAAAGTGTGATCTCGCGGTGCTATGGAGTTTCTGAATAATTCTGAAAAAAATATCATATATGAAGAATCTGATGATAGTAAGTCTGATTGCAGAGCAATATTCAGATGCTGCTGGTACCGCATATTTTCTCTCTCAGAAGAAGGATGCGTCAGGGTATGACAACGGATCTTTTTCACTGTCCAAAACCTAGTTACAGAAAGACAGTGTGATGCATTTGTCAAAGCCGGTGTTTCATAAAGTTGTCTGAGCTAAAACTTTACTTTTATAGGTTCAAAAATATATTCTGTACGAAAGTATTTTGTTTATGATGTATTCAACACTTCTGTTGAACAGAACCTTTTTTAAAGATTTTAAAGAAGGTTGTTAAGCCGTAACAACGCGGATTTGCTGATTTTTTTGATTCGGTGTATATGTTTTAATTTTAAGTTTTAAGCAGAGTACTGAAAAAATCTTTGTCTTCACTGAAGTAGAACTTGCAGACCTGGAAAGGGGGACCTTTATGGATTTGATAAGCGATGGAAAGAACATGCGTATTATAGAGGAGCAGGCCGCTACGCTGGGGCTTATAACTGACTTGATTAAGGCAGGAAGCTGGGTAATCAGTTTTGCTCCCGACGGATCTTTGGCATCAGTAAAGTGGGGCGACGATTTTTGCAGAATGCTGGGTTACAGCCGCCGTGATTTTCCTGATAATCTGGATTCATTTCTGTCATGTATTCATCCGGATGACAGGGATGCTTTTATTGATTATATTTCGGCAGATGTTTCTGATGAAACCGTCAATGAACCTTCTAACTTTGAATTCCGCGTTTGCAGAAAAAACAGATCGATTCAATGGCTTCGCAGCAGAAAGCTGCTGTACCGCGACCAGACCGGCAGACCGCTGCAGTACAGATGTGCGGCTGTGGATATAACAAAGGAGAAGGAGCGTGATTTACTGAACATAGCACTGCATAATGAAGCGGCATCTCTTGACACCATTCATGAAATGCTTGGATCCGGCGAATGGACGATGGATTTTAATGAAGAAGGAGAGATGGTCAGCGTCAACTGGAGCAATGAATTCCGGCGAATGCTGGGCTACCATAGCAAGGAAGATTTTCCTGATGTTCTGGAATCCTGGTCCGAACTTCTTCATCCCGATGACCGGGATCGCATTCTTTATGAGTTTAAAGAAACAATAAGCGACTATACAGGTAAGAAAACCTATGACGTGGAATATCGGTTGATGAGAAAAAGCGGAGAATACCACTGGTATCGGGCTGTAGGAAAACCTACCCGCCGCCCCGACGGTTCTCCGATAACTTATCTCGGTGTGTTTATTGACATCACTTCACAAAAGGAAATGCTGGATCAACTGGCACAGCAGCGGGAGACTTTGAATATTGCGCTGAATGAGGCCAATCAGGCCAACAAGGCAAAGACGGTTTTTTTATCCAATATGAGTCATGAAATCCGCACTCCTATGAATGCAATTATCGGACTGGACAGGATCCTTTTGAGTGAGCCGGGGATATCAGATACCACGCGGGAGTATCTAGAAAAAATCGGACTCTCAGCTCAGCATCTTCTCAGCATAATCAATGACATCCTGGATATGAGTCGCATTGAATCGGGACGCATGTCTGTAAAGAATGAAGAGTTTTCATTTGCAAAGACTCTGGCACAGGTTAACACCATAATAAGCGGTCAGTGCAGAAACAAAGGTCTTGAGTATGAATGCACAGTGAAGGGAACTGTTGACGATTATTATATTGGTGATGACATGAAACTGCGTCAGGTTATGATCAATATTCTTGGCAACGCCGTCAAATTTACGCAGCAGGGAGGAAGTGTCAAGTTTACTGTAGAGAATATTGCCCAGTTTAATGGTAGAACAACACTGCGCTTTATTATGAGCGATACCGGTATAGGTATGAGCAGGGATTTTCTGCCAAGGTTATTTGATGCATTCAGCCAGGAGGATTCATCCAGCACAAACCGCTATGGAAGCACAGGTCTTGGCATGGCCATAACCAAGAGTTTTGTTGATCTGATGCACGGAACGATTTCAGTAGAGAGTGAACAGCACAAGGGAACGACTTTTACCGTTACAATCACTTTGATTGACTGTCCTCAAAAAAATATCGGGAAAGTGGAGAGTGTTTTGCAGCCGCATGAACTTTGCGTATTGGTGGTTGATGATGATCAGATCGCATGTGACCATGCCCAGCTTATACTCGGACAGGTAGGAGTGAACTGTGAAAAGGCATCATCCGGAGCAGAATGCCTGCAGATGGTGAAAGTCCGTCATGCAAGACGTGAGCCGTATAACTTGATTTTGCTTGACTGGCGAATGCCGGAAATGGATGGAATCGAAACAACAAGGCAGATTCGGGCTGCAGTGGGCAACGAAACACCGGTAATTATACTGACTTCGTATAATTGGGATGAAATTGAAGATGAAGCGAAAAGGGCAGGTGTAGATGCGTTTGTCGCAAAGCCTCTCTTTGCAGGGTCGGTGCTGGATGAATTCAGTTCAGCCTTCAAAAAGAAGGATGCGAAACGTATTCGTGGGAGTGTGGAACTTAAGAACCGCAGAATATTGCTTGCTGAAGATGTTGAAGTAAATGCTGAAATCATAGTTTTGATGCTTTCCCTGCGAGGTATGCAGGCGGAAATTGCTGCGAACGGCCGTATCGCAGTGGAAAAATTTGAAGCTCATGAAGAAGGTTATTATGACGCTATTCTGATGGATATGAGAATGCCTGAAATGGACGGTTTGGAGGCAACCGGAAGAATCAGAAACATGAGCAGAGCTGATGCAGGGAGTGTTCCTATCATTGCGTTAACGGCAAATGCTTTTGACGAAGATGTTCAGCACAGTATGCAGGCCGGTCTGAATGCACATCTGAGCAAACCTGTTGATCCTGATGTACTGTATGAAACACTGGAATATCTTTTAGCGAATGTTCCTGCAAGCTCCAGTCACTGAATATGAAGCCGCCTTTATTTTGACAGGCTCTGTCTAAAGAATGTGTTGATCCTGATATGGGTTATAGCCTGTTATAATTCATTAGATGTATATCCTATGTCGTGTTAAATACAATATAATTCAATATTGTATTTAAAATGATTGGTATATACATTCATGTCTTAAAATTCCTTATAAATCTTTTAAAATGATATAAAAGACACTAATTGTCGGTGATTCAGACCATAATTTTTCAATCAAATCATGTCTATCCTGTGCTATTTATATTGTCTGCGTGTAATATAAGCAGCATAAGCTACTTGAGAAGAAAGGAAGAAAAATATACCGTTTGAAAAAATAACCGGATTACTAATACTGTGAAATGACTTTTTTAACCGCGGATTCTCGGCTGTCTGACAAGTTTGGAAGGAATATTTACATGACTACGATTATTTTAAATTCACCTGATGACGTAACACCGGAAGTTAAGAAGGATTTGCTTCATAACAATTTAGATAAGCTGATAATTAATTTCAATGTTGTGCCATGCTTTGAAGTCACAAATCTTCGATTCTGATCAGGAGATAATTAATTTTGACATTGAAATTAATTCCGAATCAGCGGAAGGTTTGTTTTATAAATTAAAGGAACTCGTTTCCGTAAAGAGTATAAGAGCAGAAAAAATTACAAGCGCTGCAGAAATGTTCTTCGAATGCGAGAAATTAGAAAAAATTTCTGGTCTGAATTTTCCAAAACTGGAAGATGGAAGATGTATGTTTAAATGCTGCAAGAGTTTAACCTCAGTATCCGACTTGAATTTTCCTAAGCTGGTATGCGGTGACGAAATGTTTAAGAACTGCGGAAATTTATCATCTCTTGTCAATTTAAATTTTCCTGAACTTCATGATGCTCATGATTTTTTTGAGGGATGCCGCAATTTAAAAAATATTTCACATCTGAATTTTCAGAGTCTGCCTGATGTTCACGGGATTTTTAACTGCAGCAAGAATGTCTGCTTCGTTGAAGATTTGAACTTCGGCAAAGCTGAAGACCGGTACCATGTTTTCTGTAATCATGATTGCATGAATGAATCCGGGATACCTCAATTTAGAAACAGCCATCTGAATCTTGAAAAAAATTCTTATCCGGCATGGTATTTCCGTTCTGCCTCATGCGGAAGCAAATTTAATTTAACTGTTTTCCTCGATTACAAAGACAACCTGATTCTCGTCGGGATCAGTTATGACAGGACTGTGTCCGGCAACAGCCAGTCGTTTAAGCACGTTTAAGCACCACAGTTGCATTATTGAGAAAGCCTGAAGATATTTCTGAGTGATTCTCAGAACCAAAAGAGGGTAAACCTTTATCCGCGTTTGAAGTCCTTGTTTAC
>CADBNP010000022.1 GCA_902796095.1 uncultured Aeromonadales bacterium
AATGATTTTGATATCAGGAACGCCACGTACGCATTTTAATCGCTCCAAATACAGAGATCTTTCAGGAAACTTCACATGGCGTTAATATCCTTCTGTTATGCTGTGCGGATCAGGAAAGTTCCAGATGCTGTAATTTATCGCATATGTTCCTATATAACTGTCTGTTTCGAAAAAATCAAAAAAATTTATTTTCTCGAAACTTATACAATGACCTGCTCCTGCAGTTTAGAAAAACAGAGCAAACAGTTGTCAGTGACAACAGGATACAAAAAAAGAGCCGGAGATAAAAAACTCCTGCCCTTCTTTGGTGATTCGATACCAAAACTTCTGCAGATCTGTACAAAAACCAGTATTGTTCAGTCCTGAATCATATTCCGTCACAAAAATATCTGAGACAAAAAGGATTTCAGCACTTGTCTTCAGGAAGTTTAAATACAGAAAATACAGTTGTCATATTATCTGCATCCTTTAACAGTTTTTCATAGGCTTCTGAACATTTACCCATATCGGAAGAAATCTGCCGGGCGATGTTTCTCATCTGATGCATGCAGTCCTCAGCCAGAGCAAAGTTATGCTGCTGTACGGATGTGGAATCAGCTATGTATGCCGTCATCTTGGATACATCGCCTATGTAACCGTTGATTTCATTAAGCTTGTTTACAATGGAATTAACCCAGTCGATGGTATCCCTGCAGCTTTCTGAACTTTTGCTTATCATACCGACTACAGAATCTGTACCTGCCTTGAAGGATCTGGTTGTTTCTTCAATCTCGGCAATAGATTCCTTGGTTCTCGAAGACAGAGCTCTTACCTCGTCCGCAACAACGGCAAAGCCTCTTCCGTTTTCACCGGCTCTTGCAGCCTCGATAGAAGCATTCAGAGCCAGCAGATTTGTCTGATCTGCTATATCCCTGATAGTTCCAACAACAGATACAACACTGGATGTAAGTTCATTCAGATGTTTGATGGCTGCAGATGAATTTTCCAGATCCTGCATAAGTGCATTGACATACTGCATTGCATTATTAGCTATATCAACACTGTTGGAGGAAAGAGAATGAACAGAACTGACCTTGCTGGCCACCTCGCTTGAATTACTGGATATATCATTGGTGGCAGTATTCATTTCATCTATGGACTTGGAAAAACTGGCGGTAACCTCATCCTGATTCCTGAGTTCAGCTTCTACATTGCTTACAATCTGACTGCACGAATCGATACTGTGCAGTATTGAATCACCGACCTGCTTGATGGATCCTACAACTCTGCACTGCTCGTCCATGAACTCATTCATGTTTCTGGTCATCTCTCCAATCTCATCACCGGAGCTGCTCTTCACCCGCTCTGTAAAATCATGATCGCTGTTCATTTTGCCAATCAGACGGTTAATACGGTATACCGGAGCGGAAATATATTTTGAAACGAAAAAACCGACAGCGGCAAAAGTTACAGCCAGCACGATAAGCATCGTAAGATATGTTGCTCTGATAGTGCTGTTCAGACTTGATAAAACAATATCCCGATCAAGGCATATGAAAAGTCTCCATTTGGAACCTTCCACATTGGCTCCGAGGATCCAGTTTTCTCTGCCGTCAGCAGATCTGAAACTTGTAAAATGATCTGACGTATCACTGACTACCTGGGATAAAAACTCGGAAGAATAGACAGGATCCAGTTCAGAGACCTTTTTACCTCTAAGCTTGTTGTCGTCCCAGATGATAATCTGATCACTGCTGTCGATAAGCAGAAGTTTGCCGGAACTTGGCAGAACAAGATTATCGTCAGCCACATCCATATCATCAATGTGAACATCCATGCCGAATACACCGTCCTCCTTTCTGATAACCCATGAGACAACCCAGGAATCCACGGTTTCCTCATAGTACATATCATCCATAAAGACTTTGGAATTTGCCTTCACAAACCATGGTTCACCCCGCGGATCATAAGGATCCTCATAAAATCCGCTTTTGAATTCCTCTTCAGACTGATCGCTCGCATAAACTTTTCCGTCATCCTGAGCAAAATAGACATCGGCCTTGTAAGCATTGGATGTGGAAACCAGAAAGTCTCGGCTGATAAGTTTGGACTTGTCAATATCGACAATATTCTGCACCATGTTGGCATGTCCGGACTGCCACTTGACAACCGAATTTGTGTAATTATCTATAACTGATTTGAAAAAAGCATATGAATCGTCAACTGTCCTTTGCTTTTCAAGAACCTGGGTATTAATGATTACAACGAGAAACAACAAAATGAGAGGTGCAAACGTCAGAAAATAGACTTTCGATTTCAACGACTTCATAATAAAAACCCGAATCAACTAGTCAAAACATGGGGATACAGCATTAAAAAGAGCGGAATACCGCATTAAGGGCAATTAACATTTTAACATTTGCGCCGATACAAAACAAATTATTCAATCATAACAATTTTTTCCATTTTAAGAACAATTTTTAACAAAATTTCAAAAGTTTAATCACCTTAAAACACTAAAAATGCAGTTGAGAAAATAAAGTCACAGTGTATTCACGGACAGTTGCACAGTTTGAAAATTGTCTGTGACAGCTGATAACGGACGGTAATCAGATCATGGCACGTAATACCCTGGATGGAAGAGGAATTCTTCCCGGGTTTAGGGATGCCGAAATGAAGCAAAGGTGCACTGAGACACTCTGCTCAGAGTGCGGAAAATGATTTAAAGCGACGTCACACATAACCGTCAGAAGTCATTGCAGATGAACCAGCCATGATTTGAAAATAAAAAAATCGCCCAGCTTCAATTCTGATCTGAATTCATTTTGCTGGACGACAGTATTAATCAACGTAATCAACGGCGCTGATTTTCAGGATTTAATGCATCAGTCAGCGGGAACCACTGCGACGGACGCCAGTTCCGGAATTCCGGCCGCGTCCTTTTCTTACATTTGAATTTCTTGCACGGATCTCACCGCTGTGGGAACTTCCTTTAAATTCACCGTTTCCGGTTTTCCTCCGCTCCTGGTGACGTCTTACAGCACGCTTGATTTCTGCCATGCGGTGTCTTCTTTCCGTACTCGTTTCCTTCTCTTCATGCCGATTCACCGGTTCTGTCTTCTGGCGGGGCAGATCCACAAGAGAGCGCAGATAGTTTACGTCATCAGCGGAGAGTTCCTTCCACCCACCGCGAGGCAGAGAACGATCAAGAGTGAGATCCCCGAAGCGTATGCGTATAAGACGGCTTACCTTAAGATCAAAAGATTCAAAAACATTACGTATTTCACGGTTCTTTCCTTCATGAAGAACCACATTATACCAGCGGTTTATGCCCTCTCCGCCGCCGAATGTGACAGAATCAAACTTGAAAACCTGATCCTCCACCGTCACGCCAGCCAGCATTGATGAAATCATTGCTTCAGTAACTTCTCCGAAAACACGCACTGAGTATTCTCTTGGAATTTCACTGCTCGGATGCATGAGACGATGTGCCAGCTCTCCGTCATTGGTGAAAAGAAGCAGTCCGGATGTGTTCAAATCCAGACGGCCCACATTAATCAGTCGATCATTTGGAAGCTGCGGCAGACGATCAAACACAGAAGGTCTGCCCTGAGGATCTCTCTTTGTACAAACCTCACCTTCCGGCTTGTGATACACAAACACCCTGCAGATCTGATCCTTTGACGGAACTGTCCTGATAACTCTGCCGTCAACTCTGATGATATCCTTTGGAAGAGCTCTGTCTCCAAGTTTGGCCACACTGCCGTTGATACTTACCCTGCCCTCCGCAATCACTTCTTCAAGATGACGGCGGGAACCAAGACCAACGCGTGATAAAATTTTCTGCAGTTTTTCTGACTGTTCCATATTCATACCTCACGGGATTAATTTCGAACCAAAAAAAGTCTGTACATCAAAGTGTGATTAAAAGCCGTCAGGTGCACATTCACCTTTGCGGCATACAGGAAATCTTCAACACTTTTCTTTAACAGAGCCTCGACCAGCATGTCTAATTTCTGAACGCAGATCGTAACCGCTTAACAAACCCTTATCAACAAATATTTTACAAACAAATAAAATTCCCGCAGCACTGCAGCAAGACGCAATCAGGGAACCAACAGCATCAGACTGCTGAACGCCCACTGTAAAGGCCAGCAGATTAACATATGCCTGCAGGCATCAGTTTCACTGAACTGACGCCTGGACATACAGACGTCTCAGGAAAAATCAGAAACAGCAAAAAAGATACTGGACAAATTCATGGTATGCACACAGAATAAAAGAACAGGCCGCTTCAGTTCGGTACGTGCAGTCTTAACTCTGCCCTGAGACGGCCGCAGTCAACTGCAGAATGAAAGTCTGCCGGACAAGGCCTGCAGAACCGTAAACATATGCCGATTTTTAAGTTCACTCAAAGGAAATGCAAACATGGAATTCAAAGATGTAATAAAGAACCGCTACTCATGCAAGAAATTTTCAGACCGCAGGGTTGAAGCAGAAAAACTTGCTTCCATTCTTGAAGCCGGTCGCATTGCTCCGACCGCAAAAAATCTGCAGGAGCAGCACGTGTATGTGCTGCAGTCAGAGGAGAAACTGGCAAAGATTGATGCGGTAACACCATGCCGCTACGGTGCACCAACGGCACTGGTGGTAGCCTATGATAAAAACAACGTATTCACATATCCCGGTGACAAACGCAATTCCGGCATAGAGGACGCAACTATCATAGCCACCCATATGATACTGGCAGCCACAGACGAGGGTGTTGACAGCTGCTGGGTCAATTTCTTTGATCCTGACAAGCTCGCTGCCGAACTGAACCTCCCGGAAAACGAAGAGATCCTGATGATCCTTGATCTCGGATATGCAGCCGAAGGTACCGGTCCTCTGCCAAACCATACAAAAAGAAAGCAGTTAAGTGAAACCGTAACTTATCTTTGACACTACCCATGTCTAAAAACAGAGGATTCTTGCTGCATGCAGAAGTTATCGGTTGACCAGTCATTTTCTGGCAGGTCGCAGTGCAAGATATGTGTGTTCATCACCACCCATCCTGAGGCGGTGCATACATCAGTTTAGGCTGAGTGTCTGATATTACTGTCGCCAGCATACTCAGTTTAGTTTCATATGTTGTAACTACATCCGACCTGTCAAACACAATAAAAAGCAGATAACTTTTAGCAAAAATAACAGTCGCCTTATATCCCCATTGTAAAGCAGGGGACTTTACGGCGACATTTTATCA
>CADBNP010000023.1 GCA_902796095.1 uncultured Aeromonadales bacterium
ACAAACAGTAATCCATTATTGATCACGATTATACATCGTGACGACAATGCAAATTGTGTGCTAGAACGAGATTCTGGCAGATGCTGATCAATTCAGTTGCCATTCAGCTACGGATAGCAACGGTTGTCAGAAACATAATGTATACTTCAGACTACGAAGCTAATATTTGAATTTATCCCAGATTTTTAGACTTTGGTCAGAGAAAGCATTGCTGCAACTGAAAACAGTCTCTTTTAAACCATACATAAGAAGTCATCTTATGTTGAGAAACAAGGTATTCCAGGGTACTGCTCTGCAGTGAAATAATGCTGGTTGCTCAGCCCTCTACAAAACATCCAGTTCAAGTAAAAATTGTGAAATAACTGCACTTCACTCAAAAATAAAAATGGAAATAACAACACTTCTATCTAAAGATCTTTATGAAATAATGACACAATATTCACAAAATTCTTATGCGATAACCGTAGTTAATGCTTTATAATATGACCAGAACATCACAGCATGCGAGGCCTGCTTTGTTTAGAAGAAAAGTAACAGATGAGCTGAAAAAATGGAAAGAGAGGTATGCTCCGGGATATGCAGCACTGATCGAAGGAGCCCGCCGCGTCGGGAAATCCACTGTTGCAGAAGAATTTGCCAAAAATAATTACAGATCATACATAAAGATTGATTTTGCCAATGTAACAAAGGAACTGGCAGCTGTTTTTGACGATATTGCGAACCTGAATATCTTCTTTCTCCGGCTCCAGGCATTGACGGGTATAAAGCTCCACGAAAGAGATTCTGTAATCATCTTTGATGAAATCCAGATGCGACCTCCTGTCAGACAGGCGATAAAATATCTGGTCGCTGACGGGAGATATGACTACATAGAAACAGGCTCTCTGATCAGCATCAGGAAAAATGTCAAAAATATTGTAATTCCCTCGGAGGAACACAGAATACAGATGTTTCCCATGGACTTTGAAGAATTCCTGTGGGCAACCGGATCAGATACATATAATGCGATGAGAGAGTTATTCCGGTTTAATGTGCCTGCCGGAAATGAAGTAAACAGAAAGCTGATGCGCGACTTCAGAATATTCATGGCAGTGGGAGGAATGCCACAGGCGGTTGAAGCATATGCGAACGGAAGAAATTTTGAGCAGATAGATCTGATAAAACGGCGAATTATCAATCTTTACATGGAGGATTTCAAAAAAATTGATCCATCAGGATATACAGGAAAAATGTATCAGTCGATACCGGCTCAGCTGGCGGCAAAGAAAAAGAAGTTTTTAATCAGCACGGCTACAGGAAAGAGAAAAATTCAGCGGGATCTGGAACGGCTGTCAGAACTGCTTGATTCCAGGACAGTAATTCCATGTTACAACACAACAAATCCGGATCCTGCAGTTCCACAAACCAGGGATGTCGAAACATATAAGCTGTATCTTTCTGATACAGGTCTGTTTACAACCATGCTCTTTATGAACGATCCGGTAACCGGCGATAATATTTACAGCCGTTTGCTGAGCGACAAACTTCCTGCAAATTTAGGCTACCTGTACGAAAACGCCGTTGCTCAGATGATCGCATCCACAGGTCGGGAGCTTTACTACCACACATGGGAAAAAAAGAACAGCACGCATTACTATGAAATCGACTTTCTGCTTCAGAACGGAACAAAGATCATTCCGCTGGAAGTAAAATCATCTGCCAGTACCAGACACATATCAATGGACGAATTCTGCAAAAAATATTCGAAGCATATAGTCAGACCACTGCTCATATCACAGAAAGATACAGGTCACGACGGACAGCTGGAGCTGAAACCGGTATACATGCTCCATTTTATTCTTGAGGAACTTGACAGAACAAAAAAGAATTGAAATCAGCCGGGGCTGCATATACCGTTTGAGCAGATACATCGATTATTAGGTGCACGCAAGCCAAAGACTGTCGTAAATTTGAATGTCGCCGTGCCGGATTATACTGTGCCGTGTTTAAGAACAGACAACGTTTTCAGTCATGCTTCAGTTCGTCAGGTATCGGCAGCTCCTTCGGCAGCGGTCTCGGGACTCCTCCCTTTCTCGTACGGTACATTTTCAGCTGGAAGACATATGCCAGAACCTGGGCGACTGCGGCAAAAAGTCCCTCGGGGATCTGATGACCCTCCTTTGTATTGTAGTATATGGAGCGGGCAAGAGCCGGCGACTCGATAATTTCGATTTTGTTTTCTCTGGCAATCTCCTTTATTTTCAGAGCCACCTCGTCAACGCCCTTTGCCACAACCTCCGGTGCACTGTGCGCTTTTTTCTGATCATATTTGAGAGCAACCGCATAATGAGTAGGATTGGTTACAACCACATCCGCCTTGGGAACCTCCTGCATCATGCGTCTTGTGGCCATCTCAAACTGGATCCTGCGGATACGGGCTTTCACCTCCGGCTTTCCCTCGGTATCCTTCATTTCATCCTTGATTTCCTGCTTTGTCATTTTCAGCTGCTCCATGTTGTGCCATTTCTGAAACCACATGTCAAGAGCGGCTATTGGAACCATTGCCATAATGATGCCGATGGCCACCTTCAGCATAATGTACAGTGTTTCCTTAATCACATACGGCAGCTGGTGGGATGGAAGTGCAACAATGGAGGTAAAGGATGCCCTGATAAACACATAAGCCAGTGTTCCGATAAAGGCGACCTTGAGTATTGATTTAATCAGCTCCACCAGACTCTGAACCCCGAATATGCGTTTAATACCGTTCAGAGGA
>CADBNP010000024.1 GCA_902796095.1 uncultured Aeromonadales bacterium
ATATATGATCGGGCGTTAGACAACAGCAACAGTTGATGATTCAGCTGTACCGCTGCCAAGTTCACCGGCATCAGCAGTTTCACTGCATAAAACTTCAGATCTATTCAAAATAAAGAGTGGTTATCAAAATTGTGACAATCATAAACACTTATTCTTCAGAAGTTTCATCAGCATATGCCCCAGGGAAAGAATTCAGAATAAACAGATTCCTGCTCACGCATAAAACAGAAACAACGTATATCAAAAAGAAGAAAAAAAGAAAGGAATAAAATGGTGCGTCCTAGAGAACTCGAATCTCCGACCCCCACCATGTCAAGGTGATGCTCTAACCAACTGAGCTAAGGACGCATTCTTGAAGACGGGATTATAATACCCAAAAAACATGTTAAAGTAAAGTACCACAAAGGCGGTCGAAGATGATATGTTCACATTTCACACTATCGACCGCTCAACGTATCGGAATCAGCAATGCTCCTCCCTATACATTAAACAGGAAGTTCATAACATCTCCGTCCTGAACAATATAATCCTTACCTTCAGAACGCATCTTGCCTGCCTCTTTGGCTCCGGCCTCGCCCTTATAGGCGATATAGTCGTCGTATGCAATGGTCTGGGCACGAATAAAACCCTTTTCAAAATCGGTATGGATCTTACCTGCCGCTTTAGGAGCTGTGGCACCTACCGGAATTGTCCAGGCGCGAACCTCCTTCGGTCCACCGGTAAAAAAGGTCTGAAGGCTGAGAAGCTTGTAGCCGGCACGGATCACGCGATTAAGTCCGGGCTCGGTTATTCCCATATCCGCCATAAACTCGGCGCGATCCTCTTCATCCATTTCTGCAAGCTCTGATTCTATTTCCGCACAGACAGGAACGACAACAGAGTTTTCCTCCGCCGCAATCTTCTCAACAATATCAAGATACGGATTATTGGTGAAACCGTCTTCCGCAATATTTGCTATGTACATTGTCGGCTTCAGAGTAAGGAATGAAAGGTATGCAACAGCAGCCTTTTCCTCCGGAGCCAGATTAAGAGTTCTGAGCATTTTTGCATCTGACAGCACCGGCAGACATTTCTCAAGAACCTTCATTTCTGCAATGGCGACCTTGTCATTTCCCTTGGCCTTGCGGCTTACGCGGGCCATGGCTTTTTCGCATGTTTCAAGATCGGCAAGTGCCAGTTCGGTGTTGATGGTTTCGATATCCCCGGCAGGATCAATTTTTCCGTTGACATGAACAATATTGTCATCCTCGAAGCAGCGCACTACATGAGCTATGGCATCTGTTTCCCTGATATTGGTCAGAAACTGATTGCCCAGTCCCTCGCCCTTTGAAGCACCCTTGACAAGTCCAGCAATATCAACAAATTCCATGGAGGCTGGAACTATTTTTTTAGGATGATCGATATCAGCAAGTTCCTGAAGTCGCGGATCAGGAACAGGAACAACGCCGGTATTAGGCTCAATGGTGCAGAAAGGAAAATTGGCAGCTTCTATACCAGCCTTGGTAAGTGCATTGAACAAGGTGGATTTTCCCACATTAGGAAGTCCTACAATACCACAATTAAATCCCACGTTCCTCTCCTTATTTGTTTGCTTTAAATGCGTTAATTTTATTCATGGCCTTTTCCGGTCCGTCCGACAACAACGATTCCACTGATGAAAGGGCGTAAGACTGGGCAGCTTCTATCAGTTCCCGATCATCCGGTGACGATCTGCCGAGAACATACCCCAGCATCTGGGAACGATCCGACGGTTTCCCTATACCGATTCTGAGGCGGTAAAAACCGGAATTGTTGCCGAGACTTGAAATTATGCTCTTCAGACCGTTATGCCCCGCATGGCCGCCGCCAAGTTTCAGTTTAATCTGGCCAGGCTCAAGATCCAGTTCATCGTGGATCACCAGAATTTCCTCCGGTCTGATCCTGTAGAAATTGGCAACAGCGGCAACCGCCTGACCGCTCAGGTTCATATATGTAGTCGGAAAAATAAGTCTGATATCCTGATCCTTTATCCTGCCCTGCCCCGTCATACCGAAGAATTTGGAAGCAGGATGAAGGGATATGCCAAAGCGATCAGATATCATGGAAAGCAGATCCACTCCGGCATTATGCCTGGTATGCTCATATTCGGCACCGGGATTTCCAAGACCTGCAATAAGTTTAATAGATCCCATAATTAATCAGTTCAACTGAACAGGAAAATTCTTGCCGATGCGAACAATTTCGTTCTTTTCGTTTAAGTACACCAGCTTTGGTCTGTGAGTTCTTGCCTCTTCATCAGAAAAAATCCCGTAGGCGGCAATGATAACAGTATCTCCAACTGCTGCCATGCGGGCAGCCGCGCCGTTCAGGGAAATCATTCCTGATCCTCTTTCACCAGCTATTGCATAGGTATGAAATCTGGCTCCAGTATCAACGTTGTAGATGTCTATCTGTTCGTTTTCAAGAATTCCTGACGCATCAAGCAAATCAAGATCAATACTGCAGGATCCCTCATAATTAAGTACAGCATGTGTTACACGTGCCTTGTGCAGTTTACCCAGTAGCAATGTTCTCTGCATTTGATTTTCCTAAATTCAAAGAAAAAGAAAATTTGCCGGATACGGCGTTTCAAAACTGTGATCTATTCTAGCAAATTTTACAAAAATAGATTAGCAAAAAATAGACAGGTTTATCCTTATAGGATAAACCCGATAAAGTTGATCGCCGAACTGTCAGAGATCAAATGAAACACTGTCAATCAGTCTTGTTGTTCCCAGATATACAGCCATAAGAACAGCAATTCTGGAAGTCTGCTCCGATACCGGCTTCAGTGTATCAGCATCAACTATATCAATGGAATCAGTTCTGAAACCGTCATTTGCATCGATAGTCTCACCTGCCTCTTCAGTCAGTTCCCTGAAATCTCTTCTGCCGGAAATGATCTGATCCCTGATCTGCATCATCTGCCTGAAGATCAGAGGTGCACGTTCTCTTTCTTCTGAGGTCAGCAGACCGTTTCTTGAGGAAAGAGCCAGTCCGTTTTCATCTCTGACGATAGGCACCTCAACAAGTTTAATCTGCATGGCCATATCTCTGACCATTTTCTTCAGAACTGCCACCTGCTGAAAATCCTTCTGACCAAACATAGCAAAGTCAGGACGAAAAATGTTAAACAGCTTGGTCACCACTGTTGTTACACCCTTGAAATGCCCCGGACGCAAAGCTCCCTCCAGCATATCCGACAGTCCGGGCACAAAAACAAAAGTATGAGCATCCATACCGTCAGGATACATAATCTCGGGAGTCGGTGTAAAAACAAGATCCACCCCGGCCTGTTCAAGTTTGGTCAGATCGGCATCCAGTGTGCGGGGATAGGTTTTAAGATCCTTCGGATTATTGAACTGAAGCGGATTGACAAAAATACTCACGGCCACATGATCCGCATGCTTTGCAGCTTCCCTGACAAGTGTAAGATGACCTTCATGAAGATTTCCCATGGTAGGAACCAGAGCAAGAGTCGCCCCGCTCTTCTTTAACCCGTTTGCAGCCTCAACCGCCTGCTGAATATTCTGTACTATTTTCATTGCAATAAAAACGGGAACTCCCGTAAATCCTGTCTGCAGCAAAAAAGAAACAACGACGGAAACGGCAAAATCATTCCCATCGTCACCGAATTAAAACTGTGATCATTATAACACGACTGGCACAAAGGATCATGCAGACGCCGGACAAAGTCAGAAAGACGGCATCTGTACTTCATGGACAGCAAAATGAACTGATTCAGAAAAAACTCTGATTTTCATTAGGAAAACTGCCGTTTTCTACTTCGGACAGATAGAGTTCAACAGCCTTGCGGAGATCACCGGTCTCCTTAAGAAAATTACGTGCAAACTTTGGAGTATGCCCCGGGGTAATACCGAAAGCATCATGCATTACAAGGATTTGACCGTCGGTCTGATTGCCAGCTCCGATGCCGATTACCGGAATATCGAGACGGGCGGCTATTTCACTGCCGAGAGGTGCAGGAACACACTCGACTACAAGAAGAGAAGCTCCGGCATTCTGAAGTTTAAGAGCGGTTTCAACAATCTTCTGAGCCTGAGCCTCCTCACGGCCCTGAATTTTATATCCACCGAAAATATTGACAAACTGAGGGGTAAGACCGATGTGGGCACACACAGGAACTCCGTTCTGAAGCAGTCTTTCGATTACGGGAACAAGCCACACACCGCCCTCAATCTTCACCACGGAGGCTCCGGCCTGCATAAGTCTCGCAGCATTGCGGCATGCCGACTCCGGAGTATCGTAAGACATGAACGGCATATCAGCAATAACCATGGCTTCGGTTACGGCACGGGACACGCATCCGGTATGATAGACCACGTCATCCACCGTCACACCAATGGTACTCTCTCTACCCTGCATGACCATTCCAAGAGAATCACCGACAAGAAGAGCAGGAACTCCGCATTCATCAAAAAGATGAGCAAAGGCCGCATCATATGCTGTAATCGTACCGAACTTCTTATGCTCTTCCTTGAGTCTGCGAAGAGTGGAAAGAGTAACTTTAGCCATTGGAATACCTCTCTGCAACAGCTCAATTATAGAACAACGGGACTGATTTTCAAATCATCCGGATCAAGCAGTCTGACAAGATCAGATACGGAGGATCCGTCAGGCAGAACCAGATCAGGAGCAATGTCAAGGAGAGGAACTAGAACAAACCCTCTTCTTTTCATTTCCGGATGAGGGATACTGAGATGCGGCAAATCGACAGTATCATTGCCGTACAGGAGAATATCCAGATCCAGAGTTCTCGGTCCCCAGTGCACTGTTCTGATCCTGTGATGCAGATGTTCAATTTCCTGAAGTCTTTTAAGCAGATCTTCAGGAGACAGCGATGTTTCAATCTTCATGACAGCATTTATGAAATAATCCTGATCCTGTGGTCCAACAGGAGCCGTGCGATAAAGTCCGGAAACCGCCATCACTCTGATGCCGTCTGCAAGACTGATTTCATTTACTGCTGTTTTTACCTGTTCAACAGGCCCGTCAAGGTTCGAACCAAGTCCGATGTATGATATCACTGACACAAAACCTTCCCTTTCGGATACTGAAATTACGATTCCTTGTTCAGAACCAGCCTATTTCTCGGCTTTCTCGGTTTTCTTACCGGCTGCATTTTGCGAGCATCAGAACTCAGATTTGTCTCAAACCTGATATTGTGCTGTTCAAGCAGACCAACCCAGTGTTCATATACCGGCACCATATTGAAATTTGCTCCGGATCGGTACTGAAGGAAATCGTAGCAGGCCTTCAGATTGGCATTTGTGATCAGCGAGTTTATTTTGACCTCCGGCAGATCACGTCTCTGCATATTGATGACAAAACGCCAGATGTTCTTGATGTCCTCCATTATAAAATTCGGATATCTGGTGTATGCACCCTGTTTTTCCAGCACGCTGTCCATTGCCATGGTAATTTTTCTGATCCTGGTAGTGTTCAGCGAATCGACAAAACCTGAGGCAAGATCCACCTTGTCTTTGAGTTCTGCCACCAGAACCGGCCAGAGAAGACAGGCAAAAAGGAATTTTGCATTAGGCTTGCGGTTGTTTCTCATGCGCAGATCCGTTCCGTCAAAAACGAGGTTGAGAAACCTTTTGGTCATGGCACTGGCGTTTTTATCAACAAGAAGCCTGTCAAGTGCTGGAAACAGATAACGGATGAGATTGAAACTTGTCATCATCTCAAATGTCCTGCGGGCATACCCCATGAGCAGCATTTTTCCCATTTCGTCATACATTCGGGCATTGGAAACATCCTCGAGGAGTTTGCCCATGGTATAAATCGGATCGGCCGTTCTCGGCGTGATCATCATTTCCAGTTTCGCACTGAATCTGATGGCTCTCAGCATTCTTACAGGATCCTCGTGATATCTTGTTCCCGGATCCCCGATAATATCGATTCTCTGAGTTTTTATGTCTTCGATACCGTTATGAAAGTCATAAACGATATCACTGACAGGATCATAGTAGAGAGCGTTAATGGAAAAATCTCTGCGATCCACATCCTCGGCAATAGTTCCGAAGGAATTATCCCGAACCAGCATTCCAGTCCGTTCGGAAACAACCCTAGTTGAACTCCTGGCCGGTTGGCTTTCCGAAGACACGGCTTCATCACCGCCACGGAAGGTAGTTACCTCTATAATCTCCTCCTTCGAGGTACCGAAGGCATAAACCACATGAACTATCTTAAACCGGCGCCCGATAATGCGGGCTCTTCTGCCGAAAATTCCCTTAACCTGCTCAGGTGTGGCATTGGTTGCCACATCAAAATCCTTCGGTTCGACACCCAGATATATATCCCTTATGGCTCC
>CADBNP010000025.1 GCA_902796095.1 uncultured Aeromonadales bacterium
TGATACTCTGATAGGAAAATGTGAATTGTCAGATAACAGCTGGGCCAGCAGATTGTATTTACCCTCTTCTGTATAAAAGCCAAGGTTTTCTTTAAACTTTTCGAGATTCAGTTCTACTCCCCTCGATGCATAAAAACCAATCAACTGTTTAAACTGCAGATCCTGATATCTGGAAGCAGTATTCTCTATTGTCGGAATCCCGTATTGCAAAACATCAAATAGTGCTTTTTCTCTTTCCGGATATTTGCTGATTTTTTCCTTACTGGATCCAATACGTATATATCCCTTAATTAAAATCTTGCGGGGTTTTTGAAAAAGTACGCAATAAAATTCTGCGGGGTTAAGAAAGTGAAAAAGCAGTCCAAAATACAGCAAATGTAGAGCTGTATAAAGGGCTGCTTTAATGTTGTTTATGAAGTGAGTGCAGAACAAGTTTATAAGTGTAATAAGATGGTTATTCTTCGATGAAATGATCTGTTATCGTGTCGATGGAATTGTTGGGATCATCCGATAGTAAGTATGATTGTTTGTTGTATGATCCGCGTTTCTTTCCTTGTCTTTTCAGAGTGGTAAGCCGTGAAGTCAAAGAATAATAAACATGATTGTTCAGGCAGAAGAGAGCTCTGGCCCGGAAACGTTCGAAGTTTGAATAGCCGTTGGAAACAGTCATCAGGGAACGTAATCTCATATTTGTGTTCTCAGCCAGAGCATTGGAGAGTTTACGATTCTCATAAGGCCGTTTGAAACTGTTCAGGATCTCAGGCTTCCAATGTTCAAGAAGACCGATAAAATCTGTATAACAATACAGATTGGATTCACAGAAAGCCTCATAGATATGCTGGAACCTCTCCTCACAGTCATCTTCGGTGGCATTGCGGTTAAAGTCTCTGTACATTTCTTTCAGATGATATGCCAGACGAAGGTCAGGGTGAAGTGCAAGAAGCATATTATAGAGGTCACGGTAATTCAGTTTGCGTCGGAAGAAAGAATTATATTTTGGCTCATTGTCGAGATTGTAATCAGAATCCAGCAGCTTGTGCCACTGCTTGAGCAGGTAGTATGCCGGACTGTCATAAACCGCCTGATTCATGAGGTCAATTCTCAGTCTGTTGAAGCATTGACATAGGTTTTTGACGACATGAAACGGGTCAACAGCGACGATACAGTTAGGAAAATACTTCAAAGAGACATCTCTGTATGGTTCCCACATATCGATCGTAACAAATCTGACGTGCTTCCGTTCTGCAAGAGGAATAGCCTCCAAATAACGTGACAGGGAATGTTTTGACCTGTTTGGAAGGATTTCAGTCAGAAGACGGTTATCATTATCAACGAATATACAGAGATAAGATCCGCCATATTTGGACATTCTTGAGCTCAGTTCATCTATGCCAAGATTTTCCGGAAGAGTAAGTCTGGGGACATGAATAAAGCTGTCAGAATAGAGCTGAACGGTAGATACAGACAGATTGTATTTCCTGGCAATAGAGAGATAAGTGTTTTCAGGTCTTCTGAGATCGATCAGAAGCTGATTGAGAAGAGAATAAGTCTGATGAAAGTTCTCCGGTCCAAAGGGATTCTCTTCCGAGAAGGAATGACCGCAGTCGGAGCAGACGAATCTTCTGCGATGCCAGACAATGGTGGAAGACATGCCTGCGAAAGGAAGGGTCTGATAGTGTCTGGGATGATTGTTAAAACCCTTGTTTTTACATTTACCGCCGCAGCGGGGACAAGTATAAGATTTGTTAACAAGCGTGATATGGATCTCGAGAGAATTGTGAGATTTGATAAGGTGGATATTTTGAATCTGATCCTGTTTCAGGTTCAAAGTTGTCGTGATAAAATCTTGAATAGTCATATAGGCTCCTTTCGTGTAACTTGTTCTGCAAAACAAAGGTTAACATGAAAGGAGTTTTATATATTTCAGAAGCAAAGATGAAGTTATGAAACAGGCAGGAAAAGACTGGAAATGGTTCATTAGAATGCATTCAACTGAAGTTTCAAGGACTACCCCGCAGAAAAAAGATGGGGTCGGAAATAGTACCCCGCATCTTAGCAGAGGCTATCCCCATACCCGCACAATTTTAAAGCGCCGATGAAAAATGCATCCTGGTTTGATTCGGGATGCATTTTCAAGGTACCGGGATTCAAAAGTGTTCGTATTATTCCGATACAAATATCAGCTGAATATATGCATCGGATGTTTTCTTGCTGATAATGGATTCTCTGTTGTCGGAAAGATCCAGACGCCGATGTCTGTAAAATCCGTTCAGTGTGATCGTCAGTTCCATTTCTGCCGGTCTGTCAGGATTATTTTTAA
>CADBNP010000026.1 GCA_902796095.1 uncultured Aeromonadales bacterium
ATACCGGATCGGAACAATGTTACGGATCCGGTACTTCCTCAGCATATATGACTGTATGGGAAATGTGGAGCTACGCCGCAATCTTGCGTAATCTCAGTCATAAATGCACCTTCGTTGAGATATGCTGAAGGCAGATGCCAGTCAATCATGATACTTGCATTTTGTGTGATGACTCGTTCATGGGAGAGTATGTACGCAAATCTGAATTACAGGCATGGTGTCACTTCTCTGAAGTTGTGCTTAGGTGCAAGCTTATTCGGATAACTGTTGAAATCACCGTACATGTCTGTCAGGTGTTTTACATAGTTCTTCGGTACATTGAACTCGTGATTTTCAAAGGTAAGTCTGGTCAGAGGGAATATATCCTCTGTAGGAAAAACAAATTTATAGAAATTCTTCGGAGCTCTTTCGATTCTGGCAAACTGCATTCCCCAGTAGACAAATTCTGTTTTCCCGGCAGACGTAATTTTGTTCTGCTCACTGATCAGAGTTTCTTTGTATCTGGCAACTCCTTCCTTCTGAAGTATTTCATCAAGATTCCTCTTAATCGTTTTTATGGCTTTATATTGATCATCGAGTGTGTGGTCTGCAGGAACATTGTAATTGACAAAAATATCAATAAACGGTTCGAATTCTCCGTTGTTCAGCATTTTTAATTTGTAGGATCCTGGATAAAAGTCAATCAGAACCATACCCTTGATATCTGACAATGTCTGATCGCCGTTAGGTTCGGTGGTAAAGAATCTTTTCTGTTCGGAAAAGCAAGCTTTGAGTTTCTGAAAATCATCTGCCATCATGCAGACATCCACATCGTCGTCCCATGGAATGAAACCCTTATGTCTGACTGCACCAAGCAGAGTTCCTGCCGTGAGCCAGAAACTGATCCCCTGTTTTGAGCACAGATTATCAAATTCAGCCAGAAATCTCGCATTTTCCTCCTGGTACTGTCTTAATTTGCCGACTGCCTGCGGGACATTTGAAGGGGGAAAATTGTACTGCAGTATATTTCTGATGTTCTGGATCTCGGTGGAGAGAGCACTGATGCTGTCAATAGCCTTTCCTAAAAGTTCATGAGATACGTTTTCTGATGAAATACAGTCAAACGGAGTGCTTTTGTCTGCTGAAAGCAGGCATTTTCCCTTAGTAATGCCGGCACTTAATATTTTCCCGTCAGTCGGATACTGGATCAGAACCTTGTCATTTTCTACAAATTTTAAAACGAATTTACGTCTTGACATGCGACGTACATTCATCAGTTCCTTATGTCTGAGACCAATGTATTCTTTTGTAAAGATATTCACAAGACAGTAGCGATCTTTTTCTGAACATGGTTCAATGCCGTAGCAGTTAGATCCGATTTTTACGTATTTATCATACTTGTCCATGCTTTTTTCCTTTTTAAGCAAATTAGGTAAAAATAAGAAAGTCCCCTGAAATCTTGTATAAGAGAACATAACTGCTCATTATAACCTATTCCGGTGATAAAACCTGATGTTTTAACGGTGCGAATGCATCAGAAATTACCAGACAAAACCTGAGGAACAGGCTACGCATTCCTTTGAAACGTCAGAAGAGATTATTCCAATGTTCGTTCTGTTTTAAAAGAGTGAAAAAGGGAGCTGTTTACATCCCTATTTATCACAGACTCCGTAATTATTAGGTTATTTAAAATAACATTAGGTAATAAATAGTAAAACCTGTTGAAATTACAAGAATTTTTGAATGATTGCTATTGTATTTTAATACCTAATTATGTATAATATTCATAATTGATTAGGTAATATGAGGACCGCAATCATGGGTAGACCTCGGATGAACGGACAGTACGCTGTTCCCAAAGAAATATTGGATCTTAAACCTTCTGAAATTTCCTGTACGGTTAAGGTTATCAGGGTTCCAACAAAAACTACCGGCTACAAGTTACACTTTTACGTTTATGAACTGATAACTGCACAAGATCCAAAGAGTCCCCAGAAGACTAAAATTACAAGCGGTTCATGTATTGGAAAAATTGAAGGCGGTGCTTATTGTCCTAATGATACCGGCATAGCCAGATTGCGAGAAATTCGAGGAGAATCCGGATCTGAAAATATAGCGAAGAGTAACGAATCAGCAAACAGCGTTGAAGGTAGTCTTACAGAGAATGAAATCCAGACGATCAGCAAAGCAGCAGCAAATATGAATCTGGATCTTAAAGATATCGATTTGCAGGTTAAGGATTATGGGCAGTATGCAATAGTTCTAGCAAGCACCAAAAGTGTTTTGGAGAGACTCAACAAATATTTCAGCACAGAGGATTCAAAACTGATATATGCACTGAGTGTAATCTATTTCGTTCAGGAGTACACACCGGCAAGTTATATCAAGGATGTTTTTGATCAGTCAGTATTGTCATGCAAATGGCCGAATTTAGGGATTAGCGAAAATACAGTCAACAATTTTTTGAAGTTGTTGGGTCAGCATCCGGTCAATTGTGAGGAGTATTCCCAGGGCTTAATAAATGAGTCTTCAGGTCTTACCGCTATAGACGGTCATGTAATTCTGACATGTTCAAAACAAAACGATCTGGCAGATTACGGCAACAAGTATGCAAAGATAGGGAACAAGCAGCTAAATATTCTTGAGGCATATGACGTTGTTCATGATGCACCTCTGACAAGCAGAGCATATGAGGGTGGTTTACCGGACAAGACTTCCGTGCAGGATTTATCGTCTACTTTTGATTTTCCGGAAGAAACAACATTTCTCATTGATGCAGGTTTCTACTCCGAAGAGGATATGGAAATATACCGCCAGGGAAAAAAGTATTTTGAAATTCCTGTTCCTGACAGTTGTGTTATCAGCAAGGTCTTCAGAAAGAGACTCGAATTTAAAGACAGTTTTCCTTACACGAAAACAGATGAAGATGGGATAATAAAAGAAGACAGAATTCTTTTTGCAGAGTCAACAGTAAAGGAACTGGAAGATTTATACCAGAAGGAACTGGACAAAGAAGCAGAATTGAAGAACCAGGAAGCAGCATCGAATATCGGTTCCGAGGAACAGGACGAAAAAGAAAAAATACGAAAGTACTACGCACGAAAGATTAAGCGTTCCAAATTTGGTGATGATCGGATCATAATGTATCGTGATGAAGATATGCATGACAAGATGGTGAGTGAATTCAGGGAGCAGATCGGAAAGGACGATTTTCACTCTGAAGAAAAACTCCAGGAATTGGGACATCAATTCGGAATAATTATTCTGAGAACAAATCGTGACAAAAAAACAAAAAGTCCAGAAGCGCTTTACAGTGATTACAAGAAAAGATGGAAAATCGAAATTCACTATAATTTTGTTGAGAACATAGTCAGATTTTACGGACTGAAAACTGATGATTATTATGTGATGCAGGGACTCAGCTTTCTGATCCTCACCGTAGGACAGGTAAAAGCAGAATTCAAAAAGAAGCAGATGGCTTCCACATCAAAATATGTGACTCATCTTTCTACAAGGGAATGTCTTGTAAAAGCTGCC
>CADBNP010000027.1 GCA_902796095.1 uncultured Aeromonadales bacterium
GGCTGATTGAACATCTGTCACAGTCCAAAGCATCATGCAAACAATTTCCGCTTTTCCCTTCTAACAAAATCAATATCTGCTCACTCGACACTGCCGGAATTATACACAGACTCATTTATCATCTAGATTCTTTCCTGGCTCTGTACGCTGTTTTTGGCAAAGGATGTAAAGTACCGGCATATGTCACCGTATGTTGCCTAAAAACAGCCGATGTAATAGAATTATCATAAGAAGATTCTCAGGGAGAGGTGAAAATCCTTACCGGTGGTAGAGTCCACAAGCCCACGGGGCAGAACAGGTTAAATTCCTGTACCGACGGTATAGTCCGGATGAAAGAGAATTTACAATTACGGTGAAATCGTCCGGTCTTCACCGCCTTTTGTACTGTCTGAATTCGCCCTAGAGGATCTGAGATTCTAGGAGTGACTAATGTTTACAGGAATTATCGAGGCTGTAGGGAATGTTATTTCAGTATCCCCGTTAACGAACGGTCTTCAGCTTTCCATTTCAGCTCAGAACATCGACTTTCAAAACGCAAAAATTGGAGACAGTATTGCTGTTAACGGAGTTTGTCTTACAGCAACCAGACTGTCGTCCTCAACCCACATTTTTTCCGCTGACGTATCTCACGAAACTGTTGCCCTGACCAATCTTAAAAATTTAAAATCCGGCTCAAAGGTGCATCTTGAAAGGGCTC
Organism: uncultured Aeromonadales bacterium; assembly: GCA_902796095.1. Taxonomy (GTDB): domain Bacteria; phylum Pseudomonadota; class Gammaproteobacteria; order Enterobacterales; family Succinivibrionaceae; genus UBA2804. Next base: position 698 of record CADBNP010000027.1, read on the forward strand.
TTGCAGTCGGAGGACGGTTTGACGGTCACATAGTAACCGGGCACGTGGATACAACCGGAATTATTGAAAAAATCGTATCCAGAGGAAGCACCACCGACTACTTCGTTAAAGTACCGGAAAGTTTGAACAGGTATATAGCAAAAAAAGGCTCTGTGGCTGTTGACGGCGTATCACTTACTGTGAATGACTGTGATGAGCACGGAATGTTCAGACTCACCATCATCCCCCATACGATTGCCGCAACGTGCATCGGTTCATGGCAGGTAGGTTACGAACCGAACGTGGAGGTGGATATTCTCGCAAGATACACCGAAAGAATGAGTCAGTGCAGTCAGAACTCCGTGCAGAAACCTGCCGAATCACTGACAAGGGAAACATTACAGGAAAACGGGTTTATTTAAATATGACTATCAGCAAAACAGAAGATATTATCGAAGAATTCCGTAAAGGAAAAATGGTTGTGCTCATGGATGATGAGGATCGTGAAAACGAGGGCGATCTCATAATGCCGGCCGAGTACTGCACACCGGAAACAATAAATTTTATGGCTCAGTACGGTAGAGGTCTTATCTGTCTTGCTCTGAGCAAGGAGAGATGCAGACAGTTGAATCTCGAACTGATGGTTGATCGTAACCGTGCTCCGTTTTCCACTGCATTCACCAACAGTATAGAAGCAGCAAAAGGTGTTACAACAGGAATTTCAGCTGCCGACAGAGCAACCACAGTACGTGCAGCAGTTGCAAAAGATGCCAAACCGGAGGATATAGTACAGCCCGGTCACGTATTTCCTCTGATGGCCCAGGAGGGAGGTGTGCTGGTCAGAACAGGACATACGGAAGCTTCAACTGACCTGGCCCGTCTTGCCGCACTTGAACCGGCTGCGGTTATATGTGAAATAATGAAGGATGACGGAAGCATGGCACGCAGGGATGATCTGGAGAAGTTCTGTGCAAGACATAACCTGCTTCTGGGTACCGTGTCCGATCTGGTTGAATACCGGATGCTGCATGAAACCACAGTAAAGGAAGTATCCCATTGCAGATTTCCGACTGCCTGCGGTGAATTCAAACTGGTAGCCTTCCTGGATACAATTGATCACATTACCCACTTTGCTCTTATTCACGGCGATCTTGATTCCTGTCCGAATCCTTTAGTAAGAGTTCATCTGACCGACTATTTCAGCGATGTTCTTCTCTCTGATCGCAGCAGACACCAGTCCTTTACAGTAAATGAGGCATTGAAAGCCATAAGCATGGATACAGGCGTTCTGCTAATCATTAACACAGGAACAAAAAATGAAGACCTGCTGCATAAAATCCAGCAGTTTCAAAAAGAGGATCAGGATGGAACATCCTTACTTAAGAAGGGACCGTCAAAACGTGTGGGCATAGGATCCCAGATCCTTAAAAGTCTCGGCATAACCAGCATGAGACTGATGTCAACCCAGACCAAATACAACGGACTGTCAGGTTACAACCTTAAAATAACCGAATTTATAGAACCTGGCAGCAAATGAACAGCAGTCTGATATTCAAAAAATATGCGTGTTATAATCCCGTGCGGAAACTAAATTAGGAGTCTCACAGTGAAAGTAATAGAAGGTAATCTTGTAGCAAAAGAAGCTAAAGTTGCTATAGTTGTATCCCGTTTTAACAGTTTCATCACCGAACATCTTCTTAACGGTGCAACGGATGTTCTGAAACGTCAGGGAGAAGTTGCTGACGATAATATAACGGTAGTCAGAGTGCCCGGAGCAATTGAAATACCTTTAACCGTGGAAAAACTCGCAGCATCAAAAAAATATGATGCTGTAATTGCACTGGGCTGTGTGATCCGCGGTGCCACATACCATTTTGAAATTGTTGCAAACGAAAGTTCGAAGGGACTTGCCCAGGTAATGCTTAAGTACGGTATTCCTGTAGCATTCGGAGTTCTTACAACAGACACTATTGATCAGGCTGTACAGAGGGCAGGCTCCAAGGCTGGCAATAAAGGAGCAGAAGCTGCACTCAGCGCCCTAGAAATGATCAACGTTCTGAAACAGATTTAAGGATAGAAAGTGAGTAACGAAACTGAAAACAAACCTAGAGGCGTAAGACCTTTTGAAAGACACATGGCCAGACAGATGGCTGTACAGGCTATTTATGAATGGCAGATGACCGGAAATCAGGCCAGCGACATCATTCGGCAGTTTATTGAAGACGAAAAGAAAAAAAAGGCGGATCTGGACTACTTTTCCGAAGTGGTGGCCGGAGTTATCAGTCATGTATCAACTCTCGACGAGACTACTTCCCGCTACATAACTGGTCGCACATTCAACGATCTGGATCAGGTGGATAAGGCTATTCTCAGAGTAGGCTGCTACGAACTTCTTTTCCACCGTGAGCTTGACTACAAAATAGTAATCAATGAAGGTATAGAGCTGGCAAAAAGTTTTGCTGCTGCAGACAGTCATAAATTTGTAAACGGCGTTCTGGACAAAATAGTAAAGAACGAACTAAAGGCCTGAATCCCAGATGGGCGAATTCGAAATAATAGATCACTACTTTAAACGGCAGGTATCCACTGCCGTTCTTGGTATTGGTGATGACTGTGCTCTTTTCAAAACGGATGGAAACTGCACCGCAGTGACTACTGACACCCTTGTCAGCGGTGTTCATTTTTTTCCGGAAACAGATCCTTTTTTAATTGGATGGAAATCCCTGGCTGTCAATATTTCAGATCTTGCGGCAATGGCTGCAACACCGAAATACTTCACTCTGGCACTGACCATGCCGGAAAATAATCTGAACTTCATAGATTCTTTCGCAAAGGGTCTTCACACACTTGCAGAGCTGTACAACATCGAACTTATCGGCGGTGATACTACAAAAGGCCCTCTTGTAATAACCATAACGGCATTCGGTGAAGTTCCACCGGGGCAGGCAGTAAAACGAAGCGGTGCACGCCCGGGAGATGATATCTGGGTGACGGGCGATCTCGGAGCTCCGGCACTGGCTCTGAATCAGATTCTGAATAAAGAGGAACCTTCTGAATACAGTATCAGAAAACTCACAAAGCCTGTTCCGAGAACACAAACAGGCATGGCTCTCAGAAATATAGCAACATCAATGATTGATGTATCAGACGGTCTGCTGGCAGATTTGGGACACATACTGACTGCATCAGATACAGGATGTGAGCTTATAATCGAAAATCTTCCTCTGGCGGGGGATCTGAAGATACTGGAAATCGGCAGAGCCGTGGAATTTGCACTTACCGGCGGAGATGAATACGAACTTTGCTTTACGGCACCACCCGGATCCAGAGATACAATATCAAACCTGGCCTGCAGAAACTCGATTCAGATATCCCTCATTGGCACTGTATCAGAAAATAAAGGAATCACGGCAAAAATAAACGGCGAGACATTTATTCTGCCGCAGAAAAAAGGATATGAACATTTTTAGTAATGAGGAGGCGGAGTCTCCTCGCTGGGAAGAGCGACATTGGATACGGAACATTCTCTCAGTTTGTCGCTTAAAAACCTGACTGCTGTTTTCAATGCTTCAATCTGTCTGGTGTTATCAGCGACGACTCTGTTCAAAGTGTCAACCGTCTCTTCCAAAAATGCTATTTTCGTTTCAAGTTCGCTAATCTGGATATCCTGCTCTGTCATTTAGTCCTGCCCATAACTACCTTTAAATCCGGTCCGATTCTTTGTACATCACTGATAACATATTTTGGAACATCTGTCAGTTTCCCGTAACATGTCATTCCGGCTACCGGTTTGCCATCTGCCCCAAGAAAGGACGGAGCCAGGTACAGAATAATCTCATCAGCAAGATTCCTGCCGATAACACTGCCTGCAAAAGTACCTCCTGCTTCAATCCACAGATTATTAACCTGTCTTCTCCCCAGTTCCTGAAGAATACTCTCTATATCCCTTTCACCTCTCCTGTATCTGATGTCATTATCTGCTGCAGGATTTGATGTAAAACGCACAATATCCCGCCTGACAGAGAATATCCTGTAATCATCGGTAATTCTGCCGTGTGTATCCGCCAGAGCCAGCATTGGCTGACGGATTTCAGGAAGAGGATATTCTGAAAGAACCGAAGGATCCATCTCGTCCTTACGAACATTAAGAACAGGATTATCTGCAAGGACTGTACCTGAAGTAGTAAGAATGGCACAGCTGAGAGCTCTGTAATTCTGCACATCAGCCCTGGACTGCTCTGATGTAATCCATTTGCTTTCCCCATTGGACAAAGCCGTTCTGCCATCCATGCTGCATCCCATTTTTAACCTGACAAACGGTCGACCGGTTCTCATCCGATGAAAAAAGCCCGGATTCAGAGACTCGGCCTTTTCACTTAGCAGACCACATTCCACGTTAATACCGGCATCAGTCATCATTTTCAGACCACGTCCGGAAACTGCCGGATTCGGATCCTTCATGGCGGCAACAACCCGTCTGACACCGCCCCTGATCAGCGCTTCTGCACACGGAGGTGTTCTTCCGTAATGAGAACACGGTTCCAAGGTAACATAAACATCCGCACCGGATATATCTCCGCCTGCCGCAGTAATTGCATTTACCTCGGCATGTCCGGTCCCTGCCCTGATATGAAAACCTTCCCCGATTATTCTGCCGGAACGTACTATTACACACCCGACCATTGGATTTGGAGTTACGGTATAGCGACCCTTTCTGGCAAGTTCAAGAGCACGCTCCATCATCGCTGTATCAAAATCTGACCATTCAGTTCCATGAATCATCTTCTGATCAGTTCCCTCTTCAGCATTCATCTCAGAATTTACCTTCGCGAAGCCTTGCTATCTCATCACCAAATTCCTTCACATCGGTAAACCGTCTGTATACTGATGCGAAACGAACATATGCCACCTCGTCAAGAGCCTTAAGTGCCTCCATGACATATTCACCTATCACAGAAGATTTTATTTCTCTTTCACCGATAGATCTGATCCTGGCCTTGATATGAGTCAGACTCTCCTCAATCTGCTCAATGCTGACCGGTCTCTTTTCCAGTGCACGCTGCATTCCGCTCCTCAGTTTATCCTCATCAAAAGGAACTCTTGCTCCGTCCTTCTTGACGACTCTCGGCATTACCAGTTCCGCAGTTTCAAATGTTGTGAATCTTTCCTTGCACTCAATACATTCTCTGCGGCGTCGCACCTGAGAACCATCAGCAACAAGTCTTGAATCTATAACCTTGGAATCAGAAGCTCCACAAAAAGGACAATGCATAAAGAATACTCCTCAAAAGACAAAGACCCATCTACCATAAAGGAAATGGGTCTCAAACAGAATCAGTTAAACCGGATAATTATCCTGCATAGACAGGGAACTGACGGCATAGTTCAACAACTTTAACCTTAATATCAGCAATCAGTTTCTCATTGGTGTGATCATCAAGAATATCACAGATCCATCCGGCAAGCAGAACCGCCTGCTCTTCCTTCATTCCGCGACGGGTAATTGAAGGAGTACCGATACGCAAACCAGACGTAACAAACGGAGAACGAGGATCATTAGGTACTGAATTCTTGTTTACAGTGATGTTTGCTCTTCCCAGAGCTGCATCAGCATCCTTGCCTGAAAGTTCTCTGTCAATCAGATCCACAAGGAAAAGATGATTATGGGTGCCGCCTGATACAATCTTGTAGCCGCGTTCAATGAACACCTTAACCATTGCCTTGGCATTTGCGAGCACCTGCTCCATCATCTGCTTGAATTCAGGCTCCATAGCTTCTTTGAAGGCTACAGCCTTGGCAGCAATCACATGCATCAGAGGACCTCCCTGACCGCAAGGGAATATTGCCGAATTAAGTTTCTTGTGAAGTTCAGGATCATCAACAGAAGTAAGAATCAGACCGCCTCTCGGACCGGCAAGAGTCTTATGGGTTGTTGTAGTTACAACGTGAGCAAAAGGCACTGGATTAGGATAAACACCTGCTGCAACCAGACCGGCAACATGAGCCATGTCAACAAAAAGGAATGCTCCTACAGAGTCTGCAATCTCACGCATTCTCTTCCAGTCAACAACTCCTGAATAGGCTGAAAAACCTGCTACAATTACCTTCGGCTTGCATTCATTTGCCAGTTTCTGCACTTCATCGTAGTCTATCATCCCCTCGCTGTTCACTCCGTACTGTACAGAGTTGTAGAACTTACCGGAAAAACTGACTTTTGCACCGTGTGTGAGGTGACCGCCATGGGCAAGACTCATACCCATAATAGTATCTCCCGGCTGAGCCAAAGCGGCGTATACGGCAGCATTTGCCTGTGAACCTGAATGCGGCTGAACATTCGCATAAACAGCACCGAAGAGTTTCTTTGCACGCTCTATGGCAAGAGTCTCAATTTTATCTACAAACTCGCATCCGCCGTAATATCTCTTTCCCGGATATCCTTCAGCATATTTATTTGTCAATTGTGACCCCTGAGCCTGCATAACTCTAGGAGATGCATAATTTTCTGATGCTATCAGTTCAATGTGTTCCTGCTGACGCGTATCCTCACCGCAAATGGCATCGAAAAGTTCTTTATCAAAAGATTCAATGCACATTTCTTTCTTGTTCATGACCATGAAATTGGTACTCCAGTAAATAAGACGAATTATACTTTTATTTTATCAAAAATGTGACTTTCAGTACAATTAAGACCCGCTGAATCATTGAAAATCCTTTGCATGTAATTTATGGATTTCAAAATAAGAAAGTCGGACCGTGCCGTTAACTGACGAATATATTTTGATCAACAGTAAATATTCAATGTCTCAAAAAACGTTTTTTATAAACCTGCAAAAGTTCTGTCATTAAGCGAAATCATCAAAAAAATCACAAAAAAGAGTAAAAATTTGAAGTAAAACAGTTAAAAACTCACAGTTAGATAAAAAACACTATAAAAACACAGTTTTTGTTCTTATAATTATGAATCGTTATCGATAGGATTTCAGACAGGTGGTTGTTATGGGTGATAAGAATGTAAAAAGCATACTTGTGCTCAATGGTCCGAATCTTAATCTCCTGGGTAAACGAGAGCCTCATATATACGGTTCTTCTACACTGAAAGATATCGAAAATAATCTTCATGGAATTGCAGACGAGCTTGGTGCTGAACTGGAATTCAGGCAAAGCAACATGGAAGGAGAAATCGTCGAGCTCATTCATGCAGCAATGGGAAAAAAGGACTTTATAATAATCAATCCCGGTGCCTATACCCACACGAGCGTTGCCATAAGAGATGCTCTGCTTGGTGTCAGCATTCCCTTCATCGAAATACACATATCAAACATCCACGCACGTGAAGAGTTCCGCAGACACTCTTATCTTTCTGATGTAGCCGTAGGTGTTGTTTGCGGTTTCGGAATCAATGGCTACGAATACGCTCTGCGTCATGCAGTGCATCTTTTAAACACCTGACAGATTAAAGACAAAGTGCAGATTTTTTAATCTTCTGTGCTTTATCCAAGTTATCCCGTGAAGAGCCACGCGGTGATGATCTTTAAGATCTGATTTATTTAATTTGGTCTTTTTACAAGAAAACGCGTTACAAAAGTAACAATGGTTCAATTAGGATCTACAAATAGTATTTATTTTGCAAGGGTAATCTCATGAATATTGATATCCGTCAGATAAAAAAACTGATCGAAGTAGTGGAAGAATCAACAATCAATGAAATCGAAATTGTAAACGGTGAAGAAACTATACGAGTTCGTCGCAATGTGCATGAGGTTGCGTATCAGCCACAGCCTGTTTCCACCGTGTACACAGCCCCAATGGTTCAGCAGGCTCCTCAGGCTGTAGCAGCAGCTGCGGTACCTGCAGCGCCACAGGCTCAGACTCCAAAGACTGAAGCCGAATCAGGACACAAACTGCTTTCTCCTATGGTTGGAACTTTCTACAGATCATCCGGTCCTGATGCCAAGCCTTTTGTAGAAGAAGGTCAGTCTGTAAAGATCGGTGATCCTCTCTGCATCGTTGAAGCCATGAAGATGATGAATCAGATAACTTCCGACAAGGACGGCGTAATCAAGAAGATACTTGTTCAAAACGGAGAAGCTGTTGAGTTTGAACAGCCATTATTTATCATCGAATAAGGATCCCGCCTATGTTGAAAAAAGTATTGATTGCAAACCGCGGTGAAATAGCTCTGAGAATTCTTCGTGCATGTAAGGAAATGGGCATAAAGACAGTTGCTATCCATTCCACCGCTGATCGCAATTTGAAACATGTTATGCTGGCGGATGAGACCGTGTGTATCGGCAAACCTGCTCCGAAAGATTCATATCTGAATGTTCCTGCCATCATTGCCGCAGCCGAGGTTACAGGAGCCGACGCCATACATCCTGGATACGGTTTTCTGTCTGAGAATGCAGATTTCGCGGAAATGGTTGAAAGATCCGGATTTATCTTCATTGGACCGAAGGCTCAGACTATTCGCCAGATGGGAGACAAGGTTTCCGCGATAAAGGCTATGAAGGCTGCAGGTGTTCCAACAGTTCCAGGTTCCGACGGTCCGGTAAGCGATGATATCGAAAAGAACAAAATCATAGCATCCCGCATTGGTTACCCTATCATTATAAAGGCATCCGGAGGCGGTGGCGGACGCGGAATGCACGTTGTATACAAAGAGTCTGAACTTGAAAATGCCATTGCAATAGCCAGAACCGAAGCAGGACAGTTCTTCAACAATGACACTGTCTACATGGAGAAGTTCCTTGAACATCCACGGCATATTGAATTCCAGATTTTATCTGATGGTCAGGGGCATTCTGTATATCTGGGTGAAAGAGACTGCTCTATGCAGCGGCGCAACCAGAAAGTAATAGAGGAGGCTCCTGCCCCATTCATTACAGAAAAGGAAAGAGAATTTATAGGAAGCCGATGCTGTAAGGCCTGCAACGAGGTTGGATATATCGGAGCCGGAACATTTGAATTTCTGTATGAAAACAAGCAGTTCTATTTCATAGAAATGAATACCAGAGTTCAAGTTGAACATCCGGTTTCCGAAGCTATTACCGGAATAGATATAGTCAAGCAGCAGTTGCTTGTTGCCGGTGGCACCCCTCTTACCATAACTCAGGATGATATACATATAACCGGACATGCAATGGAATGCCGTATAAACGCGGAAGATCCTGCTACATTCATTCCTTCACCAGGAAGAATTGAAAGATTGCACGTTCCTGGCGGTTTAGGTGTACGTTGGGACTCTCATGTCTATGAAGGATACGTTGTTCCTCCATACTATGACTCAATGATAGGCAAGCTCATCTGTCATGCAGAAAACCGCAACAATGTTATAGCCAGAATGAGACAGGCGCTTGATGAACTGGTTGTTGAAGGAATAAAGACCAATATTCCTCTTCACAAGGAACTGATGAACGATTCAACATTCGTTAACGGCGGAGAGAACATTCATTATCTTGGTCAGAAGTTAAGCGCAAAATAATCATAAACAAATACTGAACACAAAGCCTTCATTCTACTATTCAGATGAGGGCTTTTTCTTTATGATAATTGCACATTCAATCGATATATTCTCATGATATGACTAACGCAGAAATTATAGAAAATTTTCTTATTTATCTGACACTGGAAAAGAAACTCAGTTCAAATTCCAACTACAGTTATAAAGAAGATATCCTGCTGTTCAACGATTTCTTAAGAGAGACAGTTCCGGAAGATCCTGGCAGTCTGCTCAGTTTCCAGAAAGAGCAAATCGAAAACTTTTTAGCCAGCAGATCTGAACAGAATTACAAGGCTAGTTCAAACCAGCGAATGCTGTCATGTCTTAGAACATTTATAAAATACTGTCATATTGAGCATCTGAGAAGCGACAACCCACTTGTTGCCATTTCATCTCCAAAAAAGGAAGAAACACTGCCGGAATATCTGACGGAAAACGAAGTTCAGTCACTCCTTGAAGCCCCTAATACAGCCGATCCCATGGAACTCAGAGACAAGGCAATGATAGAACTTATGTATGCTTCAGGACTGCGCGTATCTGAACTTATCAACCTGACAGTGAACGACATAAGCATGGAAGAAAACATAATCAGAGTGATAGGAAAGGGAAATAAGGAAAGGCTTGTTCCCTTCGCTGATATAACGGGTAAGTGGCTTAATGAATATTTAACAAAGGTGAGAAACCTGATCCAGGATCCTTCTGAGTATCTTTTTTTATCCAAAAAAAAGGGGGCAATGACCAGACAGGCCTTCTGGTACAGAATAAAAGAATACGCACTCAGAATAGGAATTAACAAAAACATCCATCCGCATACTTTGCGGCATTCCTTTGCAACACATTTGCTTAACCATGGTGCCACCATATTTGATGTACAGCTCATGCTTGGACATGCCTGTGTGGACACAACGCAAATTTATACACACATAGCAAATCAAAAACTCAAAAATTTACACCAGGAATTCCATCCAAGAGCAAAACTGAAATAACATGCAAACTCAAATTTATTTTTACCTTGCCACATTGCACGGCAAAGATGAAAGAAAACCATAATTGGCAAGGCATAAAATTTAGAGTAACAAGATGGAAACCACAATTTAAGTTTAAAATCTGTATGATAAGAATAAGAAAAGGTCGCAAAACCGCGACCTTTAATGTTCAATTTACTATACTAAAAAACTCTTACTCTGCTTCTTTTACATAAGTAATCAGTTTATCGCCCTGCTTCTCAAGATAGAAATCATACTTGCCATCAGCAGGTGGAGTTACCTTAACTTCCTCAAACTTTGAATTTGGATTCAGAACAATTGGCTCTCCGCCCCACTCATAAACACCAGGAGCTGAGGATGAATCATAACCCATATTTGTACCTGGAGTCCAAGCACTGTCAGCAAACTTAAACTTGTAAGGAGCGTAATCAACCTTTAATTCAGCAGTTGCTTTCCACTTGTTGTCATCAACTTTCTTAACCAGAAATTCTGGAAGTGGAGCCCACTCAGGATCAGAAATTTCACCACGAAGGAAAATTGGTTTACCAAAAACGTCAGCAGCACCTTCACCAGATGCAGCAGCAGCACCACTTGAAGAACCACCATCTGAAGCACAACCAGCAAAACCAAATGAACCAGCAAATAATGCAGCTAAGATAACTTTCTTAAACATCGAAATTAACCCTTTTAACAAAAAAAATGCACTAAGCACCAATCACCTGTATTAAATCATAATCTAATATTTCAATCTGATAGTTCTGTCACAATTCAATATCAAGTTAAGTTGCCTGCATCATTTACAAACAATATAAGA